>NZ_BBSK01000121.1:0-13912 GCF_001319805.1 Burkholderia sp. E168m22 | reverse complement strand
ACGCGGCGGCTTCATCCGATATGACCCATCCGCGGCCCGCCGGCCGCGGCACCGACAGGAATCCATCATGACCCAGGACCCGCTTTTCCAACCGCTGCGACTCGGCGCGCTGACGCTGCCGAACCGCATCGTGATGCCGCCGATGACGCGTTCGCGCGCGAGCCAGCCCGGCGACGAAGCCAACGAACTGATGGCCGCGTACTACGCGCAGCGCGCGAGTGCGGGCCTGATCGTCAGCGAAGGCACCTACATCGCGCCGCTCGGCAAGGGCTACGCGTGGACGCCCGGCATCCACACGCCGTCGCAGGTCGCCGGCTGGCGCAAGGTGACGGACGCCGTGCATGCCGCGCACGGCCGCATCTTCGCGCAGCTGTGGCACGTCGGCCGGCTGAGCCACACGAGCCTGCTCGGCGGCCAGCAGCCCGTATCGTCGTCGCCGCTCCAGGCGAAGGGCGTGAACGTGTTCATCGCCGGTGAAGACGGCAGCACGCCCGGCTTCGTGCAGGCGTCCGAGCCGCGCGCGCTGTCGATCGACGAGATCCGCGAGATCGTCGACCAGTACCGCACTGCCGCCCGTCATGCGATGGAAGCCGGCTTCGACGGCGTCGAGCTGCACGGCGCGAACGGCTACCTCGTGAACCAATTCATCGACTCGAACGCGAACACGCGCGCCGATGCGTACGGCGGCTCGCTGGAGAACCGGCTGCGGTTCCTGCGCGAAGTCACGCAGGCGCTGATCGAAGGGACCGGCGACGCGTCGCGCGTCGGCATCCGTCTCGCCCCGCTGACCACGCTGAACGGCTGCGTCGACGACGACCCGGAAACCACCTACCTCGCCGCCGCGAAGCTGCTCGGCGAACTCGGCGTCGGCTATCTGCACATCGCGGAAGCCGACTGGGACGACGCGCCGCTGATGCCGGTCGCCTTCAAGCAGCAATTGCGCGCCGCGTTCCCGGGCGTGCTGATCTATGCCGGCGCGTACACCGCCGAGCGCGCCCGCGAAGCGATCGCCGCCGGCTGGGCCGACCTCGTCGCATTCGGCCGCCCGTTCGTCGCGAACCCCGATCTCCCCGAGCGGCTGCGCACCGGCGCCGCGCTCGCACCGCACGATCGCAACACCCTGTTCGGCGGCGGCGCCCACGGCCTGACCGACTACCCGACGCTCGCGCAGGCCGCGGCATAACGATAGACAGGAATCTGAAATGAAAGCAACGCTCGCCCGGCTCGCGCTCGCCGCGATTTTGCCGCTCGCGGCAGCCCAGGCGGAGCACGCCGCGCCGGCCGCCCCGGCGGCCGACTGGTATCCGTCCGTGTATGGCGCCGATGACGAAATCGGCGCGGCCAACCTGCTGACGCCCGACGTCATCAAGCAGGCGGTCGGCCTCGTGAAGGCCGGCAAGACCTATCCGCTGGCCGTGCCGGTGGACAAGCACCTGCCGGCGTTCCGCCATCGCAGCTTCCGGCTGTACAACGTGCAGGTCGGCCAGCAGGCCGGCAAGAGCCTCGGCCCGAACAAGTTCACGTTCAACGACGAACTCGTCAACGCATGGACCGGCGTCGGCACGCAGTTGAACGGCATCGGCCACATCGGCATCGACAACGTGTACTACAACGGCAACCGCGCGGCCGATTTCGTGACCGTCGACGGCGTGAAGAAGCTCGGCGTCGAGAAGGTGCCGCCGATCGTCACGCGCGGCGTCGTGCTCGACATGACCGCCTACTACGGCAAGCCGATCGTGCCGGGCGGCACCGAATTCACGGTCACCGACATCCAGGCCGTGCTGAAGAAGCAGGAGCTGACGCTGCGCAAGGGCGACGTCGTGCTGTTCAACACCGGCTGGCTCGAGCTGATCGGCAAGGACGACAAGCAGTTCCTCGACGTCGAGCCGGGCATCGGCATGGAAGCCGCGAAGTGGCTGGCCGACCAGGGGATCGTCGCGTTCGGCGGCGACACGTGGGCGTCGGAGGTCTATCCGAATCCGCACACGCAGGACGAATTCCCGGTCAACCAGTACATGCTCGCGAAGCGCGGCATCTACAACCTGGAGCTGATCGACAGCCGTGCGCTGGTGCGCGACAAGGCATGGGAATTCCTGTTCGTGCTCGGCCAGCCGCTGTACGTCGGCTCGACGCAGGTCATCCGCTGATCGCGCGCCCGCCCTGCGGCAATCGCGGCGACTATCGCCGCGATTGTCATTTCTGCATTGCAGCCTGTGCGATCGGCGTCTAACGTTGACGGGATCGACGCCATACGACCGTCACCCGACCTGAAAGGACGCCCCGTCATGCCAAGCCGCTCCCCGACACGCGACATGCTGCTGGCCCTTGCGGCCGGCCTTTCCCTGGCGGCTTTCACCGCGCCCGCCCACGCCGACGAGGCCGCCGGCCTCGCGCCGCCGGCGCCGGCCACGCCGGTGCTGGCGACCACCGCGACCGGCGTGCAGATCTATGCGTGCGAATACGACGCCGACCACCGGCTCGCGTGGGCCTTCAAGCGCCCGGAGGCGATGCTGTTCGATGAAAGCGGCACGCTCGTCGTGCGGCACGGTGCGGGGCCGTCGTGGGAAGCGCTCGACGGCAGCCGCATTACCGGCAAGAAGCTCGCGGAAGTGCCGAGCGCAAACACGGCCAGCGTTCCGCAACTGCTGCTCGCGGCGACGCCGGCCGCAACCGGCACGCTCGCCGGCGTGCGCTTCGTGCAGCGGCTCGACACCGCGGGCGGTACGCCGCCGGCCGCGACCTGCACGACCGAGCATGCGGTCGGCCGCTTTCCGTACTTCGCGCGCTACGTGTTCCTGAAGTGATGCGCACGACGTCGCAAGCGACGGGCGTCATCCCGTCGCCTTTCGTCATGCGTCGATTTAATCAGCCATCCTATATTTGATGCGGGGAAGCGTGAAATCACCGGCACCCTCGTTCCGTCTGGTCAGCGTGTCCGCATCGACAATTCGACGTCGCCGCCGAACGGCACCGACAGATAGCCGTTTTCCGGTGCGCGCACGTAAGCAAGATAGTCGGGGCTGTATTCCGCGTTGTCGGCCACGACGAACGCGCCCGCCCTGAGCCGCGGCTCGACCCGCGCGAGAATCTCCGGATACAGCGCCTTCGCTCCGTCGAGCAGCAGCAGATCGACCGCATCCGGCAGATCGTTAGCCAGCGTACGCAGCGCATCGCCTTCGCGAATCTCCACGAGATCGGCCAATCCGGCCGCCGCCAGGTTCGCCTGTGCGCGCACGACCTTCGACGGCTCGAACTCGCTCGTGATCAGCCGCCCGCCGCCGTTGTCGCGCAGCGCGGCCGCGAGATGCAGCGTCGAAATGCCGAACGACGTGCCGAATTCGACGATTGCCTTCGCGCCGCCACTGCGCGCGAGCATGTACAGCAGCATGCCCGTCTCGCGCGACACGGGAAGCGGGTAATCCTTCAGGCGCGCATACAGATCGGCGTAGTCCGTCTTGCTGCGCATCAGCCGCGCTTGCTCGTCGCGCGACACGTTGGCGAAGGCCGGGCTCGTCGCGGGCGACGACGCATCGGCTTCGTCGAACAGGCGCGCCAGCAGCGAAGCCAGCGGGTCGAGCATCAGGGTGGTCATGCGATATCTCCGGTAGCAGTTGAGTGCGTCAGTGCACCCGACTAGAATATGACGAACTATTCAGGTTTTACTATTCGCATTGGCAAATCGCTCATGACCGACCGCCGAAACGCCCCGATCGCCACGCGCAAGCAGCCTCGGCAGGCGCGCTCGACCCGCCTCGTCGAGGACGTCCTGCAGGCGGCTATTCAGGTTTTGGCGAGTGAAGGCGCGCAGCGCTTCACGATGGCGCGCGTGGCCGAGCGGGCCGGCGTGAGCGTCGGCTCGCTGTACCAGTACTTCCCGAACAAGGCGTCCGTACTGTTCCGGCTCCAGCACGACGAGTGGCGGCAGACGCACGACATGCTGTGCGGGATACTGCAAGACACGCGGAAGACGCCGCCCGAGCGGCTGCGCACCGCCGTCCACGCGTTCATCCGTTCGGAATGCGACGAGGCGCCGATGCGGATCGCCCTCGACGATGCCGCCCCGCTCTATCGCGACGCCCCCGAGGCGCAGGACGTGAAGGCCGAGGGCAACCGGGCGTTCAGCGCGTTCATGCGCGAAGCGCTGCCCGACGTGTCCGACGCCACGCATGCGCTCGCGTGCGAGCTGATCCTGACGACGCTCACCACGGGCGGCAAGGCGTTCTCCGAAACGGCGCGCACGCCGGCGGAAATCGACGCCTATTCGGCCGCGATGGCCGACATGTTCTGCGCGTATCTCGCGCATCTCGCGCACGATTGAGGCCCGCGCCGACACGGAAACCGCGCACGCGCGCCAGTCGTATCGTCCGGATGCAGGTTCTGCGCGGCGGCGAATCCCGTCACCCGCCCCGGTTCGCGCCGGCTTCCGGCCTCATTCTGAAAGCAATTCGTAAAATCCAGTGCCTCGCCCGCTTGCGCGCTGCCCGCCGACCCTGCATTCAAATAGTCGCCTTAACGGATTCGAACTAGGCGTATACACGCGGGCCGGCGCGACGGAGCCCCGTCGCACGCCGATATAAGCGCTGCGACATGCGCTGCATGCTCTTCCCCCGATGGGACGTGATGGGCGGCTCGCCTAACCTTCGCTACGGCAAAGCACACGTGACGGGGTCGACACCGCAACGCGTCGCACGACGCGACACCCTCGCGATCGTTTCGACTCGCCCGTAACGACACACACCACGCGTCATGCGTCCCCACGACGTTGCCGATCAATCCAACCAGATACGAGACACCCTGACGACGGTTCGCGACGAGCCGTTTCAGCATGCTGATAAAGGAGCAAGCTCATGAGTGATACCCCGGTGCAGCCGACAGTCGGCGTCGGCGCGGAAGAACCCGGCCTGGGCGCCAACGGCGCCATCGACCGGTACTTCGGCATTTCGTCGCGCGGCAGCACGCAGCGCCGCGAGATCATTGCCGGCGTGACCACCTTCCTCGCGATGGTCTATTCCGTGTTCGTCGTGCCCGGCATGTTCGGCAAGGCCGGCTTCGACACGAGCGCGGTGTTCGTCGCGGTGTGCCTCACCACCGCGTTCGGCTCGCTGCTGATGGGCCTGTGGGCGAAGCTGCCGATCGCGATCGGCTGCGCGATCTCGCTGACCGCGTTCACCGCGTTCGGGCTCGTGCTCGGCAAGGGGCTGCCTCCGACGGTCGCGCTCGGCGCGGTGTTCCTGATGGGGCTCGTGTTCACCGGCATCTCGGTCACCGGCGTGCGTTCGTGGATCTTGCGCAACCTGCCCGCGGGCGTCGCGCACGGCACCGGGATCGGCATCGGCCTGTTCCTGCTGCTGATCGCGTCGAACGACGTGGGCCTCGTGATCAAGAACCCGGGCGCCGGCCTGCCGGTCTCGCTCGGCCAGATCACCGCGTTCCCGGTCATCATGTCGGTCGTCGGCCTCGCCGCGATCTTCGGCCTCGAAAAGCGTCGCGTGCCGGGCGGCATCCTGCTCGTCGTGATCGCGATCTCGGTGTTCGGCCTGATCTTCGATCCGGGCGTGAAGTACCGCGGCATCTTCGCGCTGCCGTCGCTCAGCGCACCGGGCCACGCGTCGCTGATCGGCGCGATGGACATCAAGGGCGCGCTGTCGATGGCCGTGCTGCCGAGCGTGCTCGCGCTGGTGATGACCGCCGTATTCGACGCGACCGGCACGATCCGCGCGGTTGCGGGCCAAGCCGGCCAGCTCGAGGGGAACGGCCGCATCATCAACGGCGGCCGTGCGCTGACCGCCGATTCGATCAGCTCGATCTTCTCCGGCTTCCTCGGCGGCGCGCCGGCGGCGGCCTACATCGAGTCGAGCGTCGGCGTGGCCGCCGGCGCGAAGACGGGCCTCGCGGCGGCCGTGGTCGGCCTGCTGTTTCTCGTCGTGATGTTCTTCTCGCCGCTCGCGGGCCTCGTGCCGTCGTACGCCACCGCACCGGCGCTGATGTACGTCGGCCTGCTGATGCTCGGCAGCGTGAGCAAGCTGCACATGGACGACATGGTCGACGCGATGTCGGGCCTCGTGTGCGCGGTGTTCATCGTGCTGACCGCGAACATCGTGACGGGCATCATGCTCGGCTTCTCGACGCTCGTGATCGGCCGCGTCGCCAGCGGCGAATTCCGCAAGCTCAACGTCGGCACCGTGCTCATCGCGGCCGTGCTCGTCACGTTCTATCTCGGCGGCTGGGCCATCTGAGCGCGAGACCTGCGCGACGTCGCCGGCAGAAGGACGGCGCGCATCGGGACGGTATCGTCTCCTCCACCATCCTCGTTGATGGTCTCCAGCCTGGGAACGCGAGTTTCCAGGCTTTTTTTGCGGGTGCGACGCGCTGCGCGCAAACGGCGCGACACCCGTTCGCGCCCGGTGCTACGATCGCGTTTTGCCTTCAGGAGTCGCGATGAACACACTCGGCATCGTCTCCGAATCGAGCACCCGGGCCTCGGCGCGCAAGCCGCCGTTCATTCCGTCGTTCGGCTTCCACGAAGTGCACGAATCGCAGCCGATCGGCGCGCCGCCCGCGCGCATCATCGACGTCGTCGCGTCGCTCGACATGCGCGCCGATCCCGTCATCGACACGCTGCTGACGGTGCGTGAATTCCCGGCGGCCATCGCCGGCGCGCTACGCCACGCGCCGGCCCGCCCCCAACGCGCGCGCTTCGGCTTCGACACCTTCACGCCGCTCCACCGTGACGACACGTCGCTGTCGCTCGGCCTCGTCGGCCGCTTCTGGCGCCCGACGCCCGACGTGCGCCCCCTCGCGGATGCCGACGCCTTCGTCCGGCACGACGACCCGCGTGATGCGAAGCTGGTGCTGCGGTTCGAGGTGGTCGGGCTCGCGTCGGGCGCGCACATCCTGCGCACCGAAACCTTCGTCCATTGCCCGAGCGCGCGCACGCGCGCGCTGTTCACACCGTACTGGCTCGCGATCCGGCTGGGGAGCGGCTGGATTCGGCGTCGTACGCTGGCGGCAGTGGAAATCGCTCTGGCGTGATTCGCGCCATCAGAACGGCTTGATCACGGCCAGCCCGACGACGAGCGCCATCACGACGATCACCACGCCGGCCGCGTGCCCGAGCCACGGCGCCGGCACGACGACGAGGTCGTCGCGCTCCATGCGCCGCAGCGTGCCGGCCAGGACCCCGTGCAGCACCGACAGCGCGACGACGAGCGCAAGCTTCACCGACAGCCACGCGGCGCCGAACCAGTGGCCGCTCAGCGCGAGCGCGATGCCGGCGATCCAGACGATCGCGAGCGCAGGCGCCGTCACCGCGCGATCCCAGCGCCGCACCGCGCGATGCACGGCGAGATTCGCAATACGCACCGCGACGGACGACAACAACAGCCCGCCGACGAACGTGACGACGGCGGCCAGATGCACGGCCTTCAGCATCAGGTAGATCATCGCGCGTGCCGCCTGCGCGCGATCCAGCCGGCGCTCGCCAGCCCCGCGAACGGCACGACGGCCGACAGCACCAGCCGCGCGACCTCGGCCTTGCTCCATAGCCCGCTCGACGCGGTGCCGACCACCGCCCACACGTACATCGCGAACGCGATGCCGTGAACCGGACCCATGATCGATACCGCCACCGGATAGCCGGCCAGATGCTTGAGCGGCACGGCCACGCACACCAGCACGACGAGCGTGGTCGCCTCCAGCAGCGACAGGTATTGCAGGTTCCGCAACGCGTTGCGATCGTCTTGTTTCATCGGCAGGCCTCCAGGTGGTCCGCCGCGATTGTCGCGTGTGGCGCCGAGTCGAGCCATTGGCTAGAATGACATCTTTCAACGGATTCTGGCCACAGCCTCGAACGCCATGCACACGGTCGCCGTTCTCGCCTTGCCCGATGTCGTGCCGTTCGATCTGGGCGTCGCCTGCGATACGTTCGCGCGCGTGCGGGCGCCGAATGTCGAGCAGGCGTACCGCGTGCGCGTGTGCAGCGAACAGCCGCGCGTCGGCGGCGAGCTGTTCGAGCTGCGCCCGCCGTTTCGCCTCGATGCGCTGGCCGACGCCGACACGATCATGGTCCCCGGCACGTCGGTGCCGCTCGCGCCCACGTCGCGCCGCGTGCTCGACGCGCTGCGCGCGGCGGCCGCGCGCGGATGCCGGATCGCATCGATCTGCAGCGGCGCGTTCGTGCTCGCGGAAGCCGGGCTGCTCGACGGCCTGCGCGCGACGACGCACTGGCTCGCGGCCGCCGAACTCGCGCGCCGCTACCGAACGTCGACGTCGATCCGAACGTGCTGTTCGTCGACAACGGCCAGATCCTGACCTCGGCCGGCGCGGCGGCCGGCCTCGATCTGTGCCTGCACATGATCCAGGCCGACTATGGCGCGGCGGTCGCCGTCGACGCCGCCCGCAGCGCGGTGGCGCCGCGCGTGCGCGAAGGCGGGCAGGCGCAGTTCATCGCGCCCGAATGGCCGGCCGGCGGCGACGGGCTGCACGACCTGATGGACTGGCTGCACGCGAACCTGCGCCAGCCGCTGACGCTCGACGCGATCGCGCGCAAGGCGTCGACGAGCGTGCGCACGCTGACGCGGCGCTTCCAGGAGCAGACGGGCACGTCGCCCGGGCAATGGCTGCAGACCGCGCGTGTGCGGCATGCGCAGCAGTTGCTGGAGGTGACCGAGCTGTCGATCGAACACGTGGCGACGGAAGCCGGGTTCGGTTCGGTCACCGCGTTTCGCGAACGCTTCGCGCGTATCGTCGGCACGTCGCCGCAGCGCTATCGGCAGGCATTCCGCGCGCGCGCCGATGCGTGACCTTCAGCGGGCTCGGCCCCCGAACCCACCGCTCCCGCTCGCACCAACCGGACCCGACCGATGACCCGCATCCGCAATCCCCTGAACATCGCGCAGCTCCAGGCATTCGTCTCCGCCGCGCACCTGAAGAGCCTGCGCGCCGCCGCGCGGGAGCTCGGCGTCACGCAGCCGGCAATCACGCACACGATCCGCGAGCTCGAAACGGCGCTCAACGCGGAACTGCTCGTGCGCAGCGTGCGCGGCGTCGAGCTGACCGCCTGCGGCGCGGCGCTGCTGCCGCGCGCCGAGCAGTTGCTCGGCGACGTCCGCCGCACGGTCGAGGCCGTCGAGCAGGTGAAAGGCGAGATGTCGGGCCGCGTCGCGGTCGGCACGATGCCGTCGATCGCGCTGACCGCGTTGCCGCACGCGGTGACGGCGTTTCGCCAGTCAATGCCGAACGTCAGCCTGCATCTCGAGGAAATGACGGTGCCGGACGCGCTCGCGCAACTGCGCAACGGCACGCTCGACATCGCTGCGATGCACCATGTGCCCGCGCTCGACCGCGATTTCACGCAATTGCCGCTGCTGTCGACCGAATTCACGATCGTGATGCGCGACGGTCATCCGCTCGCGCAGGCGCGCCGGTTAGAGGAATTGCTCGACGCCGAGTGGATCGTCACCGTCGGCGCCGAGCAGTTCCCGCACAGCGTGATGGTCGGGATGTTCGAGGCGCACGGGCTGCCGCTGCCGAAACGTCTGCTGCGCTCGCCGATGTCGTTCGCGGTGACGCTCGGGCTCGTCGCGCGCTCGGACGTGATCGGCTGCTTCACGCGCCCGCTCGCCGCGATGGTCGCGCCGCTCGGCATTCGCACGGCCGAACTCGACGAAAGCATGCCGCGCTTCGACCTGTCGATCATCGCGCGGCGCGACCTGCTGCCCACGCCCGCCGTGTCGCACTTCGTCACGTGCCTGCAGCGCGCGGTCAACGAAACGCTCGGCTGAATCGTTCCTGTGTGTGAAACGGCGGCGCATCCGACGCGCCGCCGCCGGGCCCGGTATCGGGGCTTGTCCTAGGCGCCCTGCCGGTATTTTGTCTTGATAATCTTCCGCACGTCGCGCGCCCCCATCGGGCGGGCGAAACGGACTGTCCGACGCGAAGCCGCGACGGGCCGAAGGCTTACGGCGCGGCACAACCGCGCACCCATCGAACAAAACGAGGAGTCACCGAGTGAAAAAGATTCTTGCGGCTGTGACCGTGGCCCTGCTCGCCGTATCGGCCGGCAGTGCATACGCGAAGGACTGGTCGACCGTGCGGTTCGGCGTCGACGCAAGCTACCCGCCTTTCGAATCGAAAGGCGCCGACGGCAAGGTGGTCGGCTTCGACGTGGATCTCGGCAACGAGATCTGCCGCCGCATCAACGCGAAATGCGTGTGGATCGAAAACGACTTCGACGGGATGATCCCGGCGCTGAAGGCCCGCAAGTTCGACGGCGTGCTGTCGTCGATGTCGATGACGCCGGCCCGCGCCGAACAGATCGCGTTCTCGTCGAAGCTGTTCAACACGCCGACGCGCCTCGTCACGAAGAAGGGCGCGAACCTGCAGCCGACGGCCGAATCGCTGAAGGGCAAGTCGGTCGGCGTCGAGCAGGGCACGATCCAGGAAACCTACGCGAAGGCGCACTGGGCGTCGAAGGGCGTCAACATCGTGCCTTACCAGAACCAGGACCAGGTCTACGCCGACCTGATCTCCGGCCGTCTGGACGGCGCGCTGCAGGACGCGGTGCAAGCCGAGATCGGCTTCCTGAAGACGCCGCGCGGCGCGAATTTCGACTTCGCCGGCAAGGACCTCGACGATCCGAAGACGCTTGGCAACGGCGCCGGCATCGGCCTGCGCAAGGAAGACACCGACCTGAAGGCGAAGATCGACGGCGCGATCGCCGGCATGCGCAAGGACGGCACGTACGACAAGCTCGCGAAGAAGTACTTCGATTTCGACGTCTACGGCAAGTAATCCGGCCGACCGACGCACGATTCGGCATGATGGAAACGGGCTCCGCAAGGAGCCCGTTTTTTTGCGCGCGACGCGGACGACGTTATTTTTTCCGCGCCAACCTGATGATTCTCAACGGAAAACTGCGTGCTCTGGCGCCGGTTTGATGGCGGCGAGGAAGGCAACGTACAATCGATCCTCCAAGCACACGGATCACTCGCGGCTGCGCCGCACTCCCCCATCATGCAAACGCAGACCCATCCGCTGATTTCCCCCGCCGTCGGTACCGAACGCCAGATCACCAGCTTCCACTACGGCCCGCGCGGCGGCAAGAAGGTCTACATCCAGTCGTCGCTGCACGCGGACGAGCTGCCCGGCATGCTGGTCGCCACGCTGCTGCGCCGCAAGATCGCCGCGCTCGAGACGGCCGGCAAGCTGCAAGGCGAAGTCGTCATCGTCCCCGTGCCCAACCCGATCGGCCTGTCGCAACACGTGTTCGGCGATCACCTCGGCCGCTTCGAGCTCGGCTCGATGCAGAACTTCAACCGCAATTTCTACGATCTCGCGGCGCTCGTGCTGCCGCGCGTCGAACACCACCTCACGAACGACGCGCAGCGCAATCTGGCCGCCGTACGCACCGCGATGCGCGAAGCGCTCGACGAACAGAAGCCGCGCACCGAACTCGACTCGCAACGCCTCGCGCTGCAGAAGCTGTCGTTCGACGCCGATATCGTGCTCGACCTGCACTGCGACAGCGATGCGGTGATGCACCTCTACACGAATCCCGATCTGTGGGCGGACGTCGAGCCGCTGGCGCGCTATCTCGATGCCAAGGCGTCGCTGCTCGCGCTGAATTCGGTCGGCAACCCGTTCGACGAAATCCACAGCTTCTGCTGGTCGGATCTGCGCAACCGCTTCGGCGACCGCTTCCCGATCCCGAACGGCGCGATTTCCGTCACGGTGGAACTGCGCAGCGAACGCGACGTGTCGTACGAGTTCGCCGAAAAGGATGCGCAGGCGATCGTCGAATACCTGACCGAGCGCGGCATCGTCGAAGGCACGCCGGCGCCGCTGCCGCCGCTCGCGCATCCGGCCACGCCGCTCGCGGGCACCGATCCGCTCGTCGCGCCGGTGTCGGGCGTGATCGTGTTCCGCACGCCGGTCGGCGCGATGATCGAGGCCGGCCAGGCCGTGGCCGACATCGTCGATCCGCTGACCGATCGCGTCGTCACGCTGAAGAGCAGCGTGTCGGGCGTGCTGTATGCGCGTCAGGTCGTGCGCTTCGCGACGGCCGGCATGGAAGTCGCGCGCATCGCCGGCGCGACCGCGATCCGCACTGGGTCGCTGCTGTCGGCCTGAACCGGCTGGGCGCGGCCCGCACGCCGGGCCGCGGCGCGCATCGCACGTCATCGGCTGCATCAAACGAAATCGCCCGCTTACGCGGGCGATTTGCTTTCCGGAGCGCGCGTCGGCGGCCGATACCGCGCCGCCGGCCGCTGCTACGTGCGAAGGAAGTTCAGAACGCCGGCACGATCGCGCCGCCGAACTTCTGGTCGATGAACTTGCGCACGTCGTCCGATTCATAGGCCGCGACGAGCTTCTTCACCCACGGCTTGTCCTTGTCCTGCGCGCGCACCGCGATCAGGTTCGCGTACGGGCCGCGCAGATCCTCGATCGCGATCGCATCCTTCACCGGCGTGAGTCCGGCCTTCACCGCGTAATCGGTGTTGATCGACGCGGCGTCGACATCGGGCAGCGCGCGCGGCAACTGCGCGGAATCGAGCTCGACGATCTTGATCTTCTTCGGGTTCTCGGCGATGTCGAGCGGCGTCGCGTTCACGCCGTTCGCGCCGACGCCCGGCTTCAGCTTGATCACGCCGTATTTCTGCAGCAGCAGCAGCGCGCGGTTGCCGTTCGACGGATCGTTCTGGATCCCGACTTTCGCGCCGACCGGCAGATCCTTCAGCGACTTGATCTTCTTCGAATAGAAGCCCATCGGCGCGGTGTAGGTCAGCCCGACGTTGACGATCTTGTAGCCGCGCTGCTTGATCTGGCTGTCGAGGAACGGCTGGTGCTGGAAGCCGTTCGCATCGAGGTCGCCCGCATCGAGCGCCGCGTTCGGCTGCACGTAGTCGTTGAATTCGATGACCTTGATCGCGAGGCCTTCGCGCGCGGCGACCTTCGTCACTTCGGTCCAGATTTGCGCGTCGGGGCCGCTCATCGTGCCGATCTTCAGCGTTTGGGAGTCGGCGTGCGCGCCGGGCGCGGCGAATGCCAGCGCGGCGGCGAGTGCGCCGAGGCCGGTCAGGATCGAACGTCGCATGTGGTGTCCTCTTGTCCCGTGTCAATTGTTGGAGGACGGATCGTGGCACGAGGCTCCGGACGCTGCCAACCAAGCTTATTTCATGTGCATATTCCGGATCGGAATCGAATGACAGGCGAATTCGGTATAACCACCAATGGCACAACCGGGCAGAATTTAGGGCCTGCTTGCATAGGGAACGTGCATGCGAATGCCTGAAATCGCTCGCAGGGCCAGGAGTGAGGAGCGCCGTTTGGCCGCGCCAAACAAGCGACGAACGACGCCGCCATGCGGGCGATTTCAGGCATTCCCGTGGATTGAATTTTTAGTTTGGGGTTGCCACGAGAACGGCCGCTCGCCGCGTTGCGCTCCTTGCGAATACGCGAGTATTCGCGGCGTCGCGCGCCTCGCGAGCGGCCGTTCTCGTGGCAACGCATGCACGTTCCCTATGCAAGCAGGCCCTAATGTCGCATCGGCACCACACATTCTTCATATGACAGTCGCTGTCATATTCATTACGTGGCCCGCCGATAAAGTTGCGCCGGTCCGTGAAAGCGCCCATAGAGAGCGCCGGAACCGCAACTGGACACGCCATTTATTCGCTCGGAGAATCCTTTGAACAAGAAACTGTTGACCATCGCCGCCCTGGCAGCAACGGCCGGCACGGCGCACGCACAAAGCAGCGTGACCCTGTACGGCGTCATCGATGCCGGTATCAGCTACGTGAACCACAGCAAGACCGCCAACGGCGGCACGGGCAAGCTGTTCAAGTACGACGACGGCGTGGCCCAGGGCAGCCGTTGGGGCCTGCGCGGCACCGAAGACCTCGGCGGCGGCCTG
>NZ_BBSK01000120.1:0-64539 GCF_001319805.1 Burkholderia sp. E168m22 | reverse complement strand
AAGGCGATCTTCGTGCTCGAAAACGGCTTCAACAGCGGCAACGGCACGATCGGCCAGGGTGGCGCGATCTTCGGTCGCCAGGCCTACGTCGGCCTGAGCCAGTCGCAATACGGCACGGTCACGTTCGGCCGCCAGTACTCGTTCTCGACCGACATCCTCGGTTCGAACTACTCGACGGGCGGCAACACGGTCGCGGGTAACTACGCGTACCACGTGAACGACATCGACCAGCTCACGTCGAGCCGCATCAACAACGCCGTGAAGTTCCAGAGCGCGAACTACTCGGGCTTCACGTTCGGCGCGTTGTACGGCTTCTCGAACTCGACCGACTTCGCAGGCGCACCGGCCACGACGACGGGCACGACGACGACCGCGGGCTCGTCGCGCGCATACAGCTTCGGCCTGAACTACGCGAACGGCCCGGTCTCGGTCGGCGCGGCGTACACGGACATCCGTTACCCGAGCCAGTCGACGCCCGGCTTCTCGACGACGATCGCGAACCTGAGCACCGGCAACGTCCGCGACCTGCGCACGTACGGCGTGGGTGGCCGCTACGTCTGGGGCCCGGCAACGGCATGGCTGCTGTGGACGCGTACGCAGTTCTCGACCGTGTCGGGCGCGGGCGGCACGTTCTACAACGCGTATGAAGCAGGCGCGAAGTACGCCTTCACGCCGGCACTGTCGGGCGGCCTCGGCTACACGTACACGAACGCGACGCAGAACGGCAACTCGTGGCACTGGAACCAGGTCAACGGTATCGCCGACTACGCACTCAGCAAGCGTACGGACGTGTACGGTCTGGTCGTGTACCAGCAGGCTTCGGGCAAGGGCGTGCAAGCGCAGATCGGTTCGAGCACGAGCTACTTCAATACGTCGGGTACGGGTTCGAAGAACCAGATCGCCGCACGTATCGGTATCCGCCACAAGTTCTAAAGCATCCGCTTAACTGTCCGCGTCACGCGCGGATCACGACGGCAAGAAGCGCCCCGCTCCACGCGGGGCGCTTTTTTATAGGCTTTTAAGTTTCGCTTAATTCTGGGCTGAGAGGATGCTCTCACCCCCCCTGTTGGCCGCCTGAGCATCGGCGGCTTTTTTTTTAAACGCCGACGGCGCCGCCATCGATTGCCCACAAGACAGGATCGGAGGCCATGATGATCGAAGATACCGTTTTCAGCCATCTGCACGCGATTCTGACGTGCCAACACTCGCTGCCGGTCCAGAGCTGCCGCGTCTCGGTTGAAATGCAGCGCCCCTGGGGCCGCCCGTATCGCCTCGTCGAATGGACGATGCATCTCGACGCCCCCGCGCGGCGCCAGATCGTGCCGGCCGAATCGACCGACGAAGAGATCGCCGAGGTCGTCGCGTCGCACGTGCCCGGCCGGCTCTACGGCGACGGCCGACTGCAGTTCTGAACGCATTTTCGCTCCCCCGCTTCCCGTCTGTCGGCCACGCCGCACGCATCGTGCGGCAGTCGGTCTCGTTTGACGCGGCAACGAAACCTGCTACGCTGCGCGTTTTCGTCCACGCAACACACGATGGAAAACGCATTCAACGAACGTGGCGTCATGGTCACGCGCAACGGCCTGTCGGCCGCCGGGCAGGTATTCTCGCTGCGTGACATCCGCCACGTCGACGTCGTCAAGATTCCGACGAACCGTCTCGTGCCGTCGCTGATCTCGCTGATCGGCGCGGCCATCGCCGTCGCCGGCGGCATCGGCGCATCGAGCGCCGCGCTGGTGGTCGGCGTGATGCTCGTCGTCGTCGGCTATCTCGCGTGGGCCACGCAGGACATCACGTACCGGCTGATGGTCGAGATGCCCGACGGCAAGCGCGAAGCGCTGTCGAGCGTCGACGCCGAATTCGTCGAACGCGTCGCGCAAATCGTGCGCGATGCGCAGTCCGCCACCGCGGCCGGCTGATTTTCCTTCGCATGCGGCCCGCGCCGGTTCGCGCGGGCCGCACATACTCGCGGCGAATATCGGCTCGCGCGGCGTGCGCGTCGCATCGCATACCGCCCGCCGCCCCGCACGCACCTCGCCTCCACGGCGGACGCCGACCGCCTAGTATGGAAGGAGCGGCTCCCCGCCGCATCGTCCGAGGAGGCCAGCATGAACGCTCAATCGCTGTCCGGCATGCTTCGCGCGCAGGAACTGCTGATCGTGTCGATGATCCGTGCGCTTCCCCCCGACACGCGCCGTGCGCTCGTCGAGCTCTACACCGAACAGATCGCGTTCGCCGAACAGGCCGGGATCGAGAGCCATGGCGATCGCGCCACGCACGACGCGTTCATCGCGCATGCGCGCAACCTGCTGATCCGCATCGAAGCGCTGGCCTGAGTTTCTCGAAGACCTTCCCCACGGCTCGCCCGAGCCGCGCCGGCGAGTGCTCACTCGCACGAGCCGTTTTGCGTCCTTGAATTGATAATGATTCTCATTTACACTGGTAAAGTTGTCAGTTGCCTTTCAAATCGCCGTTTGCCGCTTGCCGCGCGCAAACGGGCCAGCCAGGTGAACGCGTCACCCAGCCAGCCTTCGGGCTTGTTATCGTCAATGGGAGACCACCTGTGCATTGCTATACGCTGGCGCGGCGGCCGATCTGTGCCGCGCTGTTCGGCGCGTTCGGCCTGTCCGCCGCCCCGGCTCACGCCGATTCGTCGCCGCAAGGCGCCCCCCCGCCTTCCGCCGTCCTGACCGCCGCATCCGCGCGCGGCGAGGCGGCGCTGCTCGATCCCGTCACCGTCACGGCCACCCGCACCGCCACCGCGGCGAGCCGCACGGCGGCGTCCGTGTCGGTGATCACCGACGAGGATCTCGAAGAGCAACAGGCCACCAATATCAAGGACGCGCTGCGCTACGAGCCGGGCATCACGGTGCGCCGCACCGCGTACCGGCCCGGCAGCGCCGCGCTCGGCGGCGGCCGCGACGGCGATTCGAGCATCAACATCCGCGGCCTCGAAGGCAATCGCGTGCTGCTGATGGAAGACGGCATCCGCCTGCCGAACGCGTTCTCGTTCGGTCCGCTCGAAGCGGGCCGCGGCGACTACGCCGATCTCGACACGCTCAAGCGCATCGAGATCCTGCGCGGGCCGGCGTCGGCGCTGTACGGCAGCGACGGCCTGACCGGCGCGGTGAACTTCATCACGAAGGACCCGCGCGACCTGCTGTCGATCTACCACAAGCCTTACTACTTCTCGTTCCGGCCGAGCTACGACTCGACCGACCGCAGCATCGGCGCGACCGTATCGGCCGCGGGCGGCAACGATCGCATCCAGGGGATGATCATCGCCGACGGCCGGCGCGGCCACGAGGTCGACACGCGCGGCGACAACAATTCGGCGAGCACGCTGCGCACGACGTCGAATCCGCAGGACGTGTATTCGGAATCGCTGCTCGGCAAGCTCGTGCTGACGCCCACCACACGCGACACGATCAAGTTCACCGCCGAAACGGTGCAGCGGCGCGTGAGCACCGACGTGCTGTCGGCGATCAATGCGCCGGCCACGCTCGGCCTCACGACCCACGACCGGCTCGAGCGCAACCGCTTCAGCGTCGACTACGACTTTCGCGACGACGCGTTCCGCTGGTTCCAGACCGCGCACGTGCAGTTCTACTACCAGGACGCGAAGCAGGACCAGTACGCGTTCGAGACGCGCGGCAGGCTACCCTCGCGTTCGCGCGACAACCAGTACAAGGAACGCACGTTCGGCGGCGCCGCGTTCGCCGAAAGCGGCTTTTCGACCGGCCCGCTCGCGCACAAGCTGTTGTACGGCGTCGACGGCAGCCTGTCGCGCGTGACGAACCTGCGCGACGGCACGGTGCCGGGCGTCGGCGAAGCGTTCCCGAACAAGGCGTTTCCCGACACCGACTACACGCTGTTCGGCGCGTTCGTGCAGGACCAGATCGGCTACGGCCGCCTGCTCGTCACGCCGGGCCTGCGCTTCGACACGTACCGGCTGAGCCCGACCGAAAACGATCCGCTGTTCACCGGCAAGGCCGTGTCGACGAGCGCCAACGAGCTGTCGCCGCGCGTCGCCGTGCTCTACGAAATCACTCCAGCGGTCATTCCGTACGTGCAGTACGCGCACGGCTTCCGCGCGCCGACGCCCGACCAGGTGAACAGCAGCTTCTCGAACCCGGTGTACGGCTACACGTCGATCGGCAATCCGAACCTGAAGCCCGAAACCAGCGACACGTTCGAAGCCGGCCTGCGCGGCAAGGCCGGCACCGGCTACGGCGTCGTGCGCTACAGCGCGGCCGCCTTCACCGGCCGCTACCGCAACTTCATCTCGCGTACGACGCTCGCCGGCAGCGGCCGGCCGGTCGACCCGTTCGTGTTCCAGTACGTGAACTTCGCCGACGCGCGCATCCACGGCCTCGAAGGCCGCGCCGAATGGGTGATGCCGAACGGCATCACGCTGAAGACGGCGATGGCGTTCACGAAGGGCTCGACGCAGAACGACGGCGCGGCGAGCCAGCCGCTCAATACCGTGAACCCGTTCTCGGCCGTGTTCGGCGTGCGGTACGAGCCGACCGAACGCTGGTTCGTGCAGACCGACCTGCTGTTCCAGGCCGCCAAACGCGACAAGGACGTCGACAAGTCCGACTGTTCGAACAAGGCGTGCTTCACGCCGCCGTCGTCGTTCGTCGTCGACCTGCGCGGCGGCTATCGCTTCAACAAGCACGTGAGCGCGACGATCGGCATTCGCAACCTGTTCGACCGCAAGTACTGGAACTGGTCGGACGTGCGCGGCATCGCGGCCGATTCGCAGGTGCTCGACGCATATTCGTCGCCCGGCCGCACGGTCGCCGTCAGCATGAAAGTGGATTTCTGATGCGCGTTGCCCGCGCGCCCACCCCAACCGTTACTCGAAGGAGTCCGACATGATGCAATCCGCCCTTCCCGGTCAATCCGCCACGCCGGCCCGCGCGGCCGCCGCGCTGCGCGACGCGTTCATCAAGCTCAAGACCGAGCGCCAGTTGCGCAACCGCGACGTCGCGCAGGCGCTCGGCGTCAGCGAAGGCGAGGCGCTCGCCGCGTTCGTCGGCGAGCACGTCGTGCGGCTCGACGCGCGCTTTCCGGCGATGTTCGAGGAAATGCCGCGCCTCGGCCGCGTGATGGCGCTGACGCGCAACGACACGGCCGTCCACGAAAAGGATGGCGAGTACGCGCAGATGAGCCACGACGGCCCGATCGGCCTCGCGCTCGGCGACATCGACCTGCGCATCTTCTATCGTCACTGGGTGTCGGCGTTCGCGGTGCGCGACGAGACCGCGCACGGCCCGCTGAAGAGCCTGCAGTTCTTCGATGCGCAGGGTCACGCGATCCACAAGGTCTACCTGCGCGCGCACAGCGATCATGCCGCGTACGACGCGTTCGTCGAACGCTGGCGCGCGCCGTCGCAGGAGCCGGGCCTCGAGGTCGTGCCCGCCGCCCCGAAAACGCCGGAGCGCGCCGACACCGAAATCGACGTCGCGGGCTTTCGCGCCGCATGGGACGCGATGACCGACACGCACCAGTTCTTCGGCATCACGCAGCGCTTCGGCGTGAGCCGCATGCAGGCGCTGCGCCTCGCCGATCCGCACTACGCGTATCCGGTCGAAACCGCGCATGCGTTGCGCCACGTGCTCGAACAGGCGGCGAAGAGCGGCCAGCCGATCATGGTGTTCGTCGGCAACGCGGGGATGATCCAGATCCATACGGGCCCCGTCGCGAACGTGCGCGAGGTCGGCGCATGGATCAACGTGCTCGATCCGGGCTTCAACCTGCATGTGCGCGAAGACCTGATCGCCGCCGCCTGGGTCGTGAAGAAGCCGACGAGCGACGGCATCGTCACGTCGCTCGAACTGTTCGACCGGCAGGGCGACCATGTCGCGCTGCTGTTCGGCGAGCGCAAGCCCGGCAAGGTCGAGCGCGACGACTGGCGCGCGCTCGTCGCGACGCTGCCGACGGCTGCACGCGGGGCCGCGCGATGAGCGCTCGCCCATTCGATCCGCGCCGCCGGTCGCTGCTGGGCGGCGCGGCAGCCAGCGCGCTCGCGGGCGCGCTGCCCGGCGGCGTGCTCGCCCAGGTCGCGGCGGCCGCCCCGAAGCGCGTGATCGTGATCGGCGGCGCGCTGGCGGAAACCGCGTTCGCGCTCGGCGGCGCCGAGACGCCGCGTTACCGGCTCGTCGGCGCCGACACGACCTGCACGTATCCCGACGCCGCGAAGCGCCTGCCGAAGGTCGGCTACCAGCGCGCGCTGTCGGCCGAAGGGCTGCTGTCGCTGCGGCCCGATCTCGTGCTCGCATCGGCGGAAGCCGGCCCGCCAACGGCGATCGCGCAGGTGAAGGGCGCCGGCGTCACGGTGACGACGTTCGACGAGCGTCACGACGTCGAATCGGTGCGCGCGAAGATCACCGGCGTCGCACAGGCGCTCGACGTGCGCGACGCCGGCACCGTGCTGCTGCAGCGTTTCGATCGCGACTGGCAGGCCGCGCGCGACGCGGTCGCCGCGCGCGTGCCCGGCGGCGCGCAGCCGCCGCGCGTGCTGTTCGTGCTGAACCATACCGGCACCCAGGCGCTCGTCGCCGGCCAGCGCACGGCCGCCGACGCGATGATCCGCTACGCGGGCGCGCGCAACGCGATGCAGGGCTTCGATCACTACAAGCCGCTGACGACCGAGGCGCTCGCGGCGGCCGCGCCCGACGTCGTGCTGATCTCCGACGAAGGGCTGGCGGCCGTCGGCGGTCACGCCGCGCTGCTCGCGACGCCCGGCTTCGGCGCGACGCCGGCCGGCCGCGCGCGGCGCGTCGTGTCGCTCGACGCGCTGTTCCTGCTCGGCTTCGGCCCGCGCCTGCCGCTCGCCGTCACGACCCTGCATCGACGCCTGTCGGATGCGCTCGCCTGACTCCGGATCGACTCGATGCCCGCTCACGCTCCACCCTTCAACGCGCCGTCGCCGGCCTCACGCTCCGGCGCCGCGCGCCTCGGCACGTCGCGCCGCTTCGCGCCGTTCGTCCTGGCCGCGCTCACCGTTCTGGTGGGCGCGATGTCCGTCGTCGCGCTGTGCGTCGGCGCATACCGCATTCCGCTGGCGGAAGCCTGGGCCGCGCTAAGCGGCGACGCGGCCGCGCAGCAGGCGCGCGCGGTGCTGCTCGACATCCGCGCGCCGCGCGTCGTGCTCGCGCTGCTGGTCGGCGGCGGCTTTGGCGCGACCGGCGCCGCGATGCAGGCGCTGTTCCGCAACCCGCTCGCCGATCCGGGGCTCGTCGGCGTGTCGAGCGGCGCCGCGCTCGGCGCGACCACGCTGATCGTGCTCGGCCCCGCGCTCTTCGCCGCCCATGCGAGCGAGGCCGCGTTGCCGGTCGCCGCGTTCGCCGGCGGCCTCGCGGTCGCGGCGCTCGTCTACCGGCTCGCCGCGTCGCGCGGCCGGCTCGCGCTGCCGCTGCTGCTGCTCGCCGGCATCGCGATCAATGCGCTGGTCGGCGCGGCGATCGGGCTGCTCACGTTCGTCGCCGACGACGCGCAGTTGCGCTCGCTGACCTTCTGGAGCCTGGGCAGCCTCGGCGGCGCGCAATGGTCGACGCTGGCGGCCGTCGCGCCGTGCGTGGCGCTCGGCTGCGTGCTGCTCGCGCGCGAACGCGATGCACTGAACGCGCTGCAGCTCGGCGAAACCGAAGCGCTGCATCTCGGCGTGCCCGTGCAGCAACTGAAACGGCGCGTGCTCGTCGCGGTCGCGCTCGCGGTCGGCGCGCTCGTGTCGTGCGCGGGCATCATCGGCTTCATCGGGCTCGTCGCGCCGCATTGCGTGCGCCTCGCGTGCGGCCCCGACCAGCGCATCGTGCTGCCCGGCGCCGCATTGCTCGGCGCGTTGCTGACGCTCGCGGCCGATCTTGCCGCGCGAACCGTGGCCGCGCCCGCCGACATTCCGCTCGGCGTGCTGACCGCGCTGCTCGGCGCGCCGTTCTTCCTCGCGCTGCTGTGGAAGAACCGCGGCGCGCTCGGCGGATGATCCCTTCTTCACGACGACCATGTTGACTGCCCACCACCTCGACGTCGCCCGCCGGCACGACACGATCCTGCGCGACCTGTCGCTGTCGATCGAGCCCGGCCGCGTGACCGCGCTGCTCGGCCGCAACGGCGCGGGCAAGAGCACGCTGCTGAAAACCTTCGCCGGCGAACTGACCGGCAGCGTCGCGCCGCACGGCGTGCGCGTGACGGGCGACGTCACGCTGAATGGCGAACCGCTCGCGCGCATCGACGCACCGCGGCTGGCGTGCCTGCGCGCGGTGCTGCCGCAGGCCGCGCAGCCGGCGTTCCCGTTCAGCGTCGACGAAATCGTGCTGCTCGGCCGCTACCCGCATGCGCGGCGCAGCGGCGCCCGCCACGTCATTGCGCATCGCGATCGCGACATCGCGTGGCGTGCGCTCGAACGGGCGGGCGCCGATGCGCTCGTCGGTCGCGACGTCACGACGCTGTCGGGCGGTGAGCTCGCGCGCGTGCAGTTCGCCCGCGTCCTCGCGCAGCTGTGGCCGGACCATGACGCGACGGAATCCGGCCCGCGCTACCTGCTGCTCGACGAGCCGACCGCCGCGCTCGATCTTGCGCACCAGCACCGGCTGCTCGATACCGTGCGCGCCGTCGCGCGCGAATGGCAGCTCGGCGTGCTCGCGATCGTCCATGATCCGAACCTCGCCGCGCGGCATGCGGATACGATCGCGATGCTCGCCGACGGCACGATCGTCGCGCATGGCGCGCCGCGCGACGTGATGACGCCGGCCCATATCGCGCAGTGCTATGGCTTCGCGGTGAAGATGGTGGAAACCGGCGACGGGACGCCGCCGGTGATGGTGCCCGCGTAGCGCGGGTGTGTATCGCATGATCATTGCGTCGATCGATGCCGTGCGCTACCTTGGACGGCGGCGTTCTCTCCAGGTCTGTCGTATCGCCCCTTCGAGGAAATCCCCGTGCCGCTTCCGATGACCCGCATCATCCTGTACGTCCGCGACGTCGCGCTGCTGAAGGCGTTCTACCAACGGCATTTCGCGCTGCCCGTCGTTGAGGAAATCGACGGCGAATGGGCCGTGCTCGACGCGGGTGCGATCGAGCTCGCGCTGCATCGGGCCGGCCCGGCCTTCCGTCATGCAGCCGCATCCTCAAGCACGAACGCGAGCGCGGCCACCAGCAACGTGAAACTCGTATTCACGATCGACGCCGATATCGACACGTATCGCGACCGACTCGCCCGCGACGGCGTGACCGTGCGCGATCTGAAGCGCTACGACGGCTTTCCGTACCGGATGGTCGACGGCATCGATCCGGAAGGGAACGTCTTTCAGGTGATGCAGCCGGACTGAATGCCGGCGCGGCAAGCCCAGGCGCGAGCGCTCAATGCTCGACGTCCGCCGCGCCGAAGCTCCGCATCTTCCAGCCGAGTCGCACGGCGAGCATCCGCATCGAGAAGCCGGCCGCCAGCGCGACGAGCGTCGCGAACCCCGCGTCGATGCCGAGATACTGCATCCCGACATACAGCGCGCCGGTGACGAACGCGACGCTCGCATACAACTCCTCGCGCAGGATCAGCGGCATCTCGTTGCAGAGTAAATCGCGCAGCATCCCGCCGCACACGCCCGTGATCGCGCCGGCCAGCACGACGATGATCGGCGCCGTACCGGTCGACGCGCCGATGTCGCAGCCGATGATCGTGAACGCCGCGAGGCCGATCGCATCGACGGTGACGAACAGCGTCTTCATCCGCGCGACGTGTCGTGCCGCCCACGACGCGACGGTCGCCGCGACCAGCGTGATCACCAGGTATTCGGGATGCGCGATCCAGCCGAGCGGATAGTGGCCGAGCAGCACGTCGCGCACTGTTCCGCCGCCGAGCGCCGTCACCGCGCCGACGAGCGCGAGCCCGAAGCGGTCCATTCCGCGGCGCATGCCCATCAGCGCGCCCGACATCGCTTCCGCGACGATCGCAATCAGATAGAGCGTATGCATGGCGCGCGTCAGTCGTCGGTCCGGAACAGGTCGAGCACGCGTTCGCGCTCGGCCGCGTCGACGGCGGCGGGCATCGGTTCATCGCGCTTGCCGTTATCGCCAGGCGCATCCGGCGCATCGCTGGCTGCCGCGCCGCCGCACGCGAAGCGGCTGCGGATATACGCCGGCACGTCGGCCGTGCAGGTGCCGCGCGTGTATTCGGCGTAGACGAAATCGCCGTCCACCAGCGCGACGTCCTGCGGCGGCGTCGCCGCGACCGGCGTGCGCCCGTCGACGGCCGTCTTCATGTAGTCGAGCCAGACCGGTAGCGCGAGCGTCGCGCCGGTCGCGCGCCCCATCGGGCGCGGCGTGTCGTAGCCGAGCCACGCAACCGCGACGATGCCCGACGAATAGCCGGCGAACCATACGTCCTTCGATCCGTTCGACGTGCCCGTCTTGCCGGCCGCGTCGTCACGCCTGAGCGCGAGCGCGCCGCGTGCAGTACCGGCCCGTACGACGTCGCGCAGCATGCTGTCCATCACGAACGCATTGCGCGCCGATACGACCCGCTCGCCCGCCGGCACGGTCGCCTCGTACATCGCGCCGCCGTGACGCTGCTTCACTGACAGGATCAGGCGCGGCTCCATCCGCGTCCCGCCGTTCGCGAACACGCTGTACGCGCTCGCGAGTTCGAGCGGCGTCACGGCGCCCGCGCCGAGCGCGAGCGGCAGCGACGCCGGATTGCGCTGCGCGTCGAAGCCGAAATGCACCGCGTGCTGCTGCACGTAGCGCGCGTCGGTGGCCTGCATCAGGCTGACCGCGACCAGGTTCTTCGAGCGCACGAGCCCGCGCCGCACCGGGATGAAGCCTTCGTAGCGATTGCCGAAATTGCGCGGACGCCACGGCCGCGCGCCGGTTTCCGCGTGCGTGAGTGTGCGCTGCGTATCGTCGACGAGCACGCCGGGGAAGTAGCCCTTCTCCAGCGCCGCGGAATAGACGAACGGCTTGAAGCTCGACCCCGGCTGGCGATACGCCTGCAGCGCATGGTCGAACACGTTGCGATCGAAATCCGCGCCGCCGACCAGCGCGAGCATGTCGCCGGTGGCCGCATCGAGCGACACGAGTGCGCCTTCGAGACCGTTGCGCATATCGCGCTTCGCGCGGGACTGGCGGCTCAGCGTACGGTCGAGTGCGGCTTCGGCCGCGCGCTGGTCGCGCATCGAGATCGTCGTCGTCACGTCGAGGCCGAGCGTGTACGCGTCGTCATGAAACCGTTCGACCATCATCCGGCGCGCCCGCTCGGCGACGTACGGCGCCGCGACGATGCCGGGCGGCGGCGTGGTCGCCAATGCGATCGGCGCGTCGACGGCCGCGCGATACGTCGCCTCGTCGAGCTGGCCAAGCGCATGCATCCGGCCGAGCACGTAGTTGCGCCGCGCGGTCGCGCGCGCCGGGTTGACGACCGGATTGAATGCGGACGGCGCCTTCGGCAGCCCGGCGAGCACGGCCGCCTCGCCCGCGCTCAGCGCGTCGAGCGGCTTGCCGAAGTACACGTGCGCGGCGGCCGCGAAGCCGTAGGCGCGCTCGCCGAGATAGATCTCGTTCATGTACAGCTCGAGCAGCTTGTCCTTGCTGTATTCGCGCTCGAGCTTGGCGGCCATCAGGATCTCGGCGAGCTTGCGGCTCAGCACCTTGTCGCGCGTCAGGTAGAAGTTGCGCGCGACCTGCATCGTGATCGTGCTGCCTCCCTGCCCCGGCTGGCCCGTCACGACGTTCGCGAACGTCGCGCGCGCAAGGCCACCGATGTCGACCGGGCCGTGTTCGTAGAACTTCGCGTCCTCGGCCGCGAGCAGCGCATGCCGCATCAGCGGCGGGATGCGTTCGAGCGGCACGAACTCGCGCCGCTCGACGCCGTATTCGGCCAGCAGGTCACCATCGCGCGAGAAAATCCGCAGCGGCAAAGCGGGACGATAGACGGCCAGGTGTTCGACGGACGGCAACTGCGTCCAGATGCGATCGATCGTCCATGCGCCGATGCCCGCGCACGCGAGCGTCAGGCCGAGCAGCGCGCCCGCGAGCGTGCGCCAGATGCGACGGCGGCGCGGCGGTGTGGATGGCGGCGCGGGCGGCGGCGACGGGTTGGCGGTGGGATCGGTCATGTCGGGCTCCTTCTTCAGTGCCGCGACGGCCGGCGCGCGAGCGGCGCCGATCGGTCACGAAAGGCGCGCATTGTCGAAGGGATGGCGCGAAACCGGAACATTCTTTAGCCAAAGTTTGGCTGGCTAAATTTTATTTAGGAAAGCGCTTTAGGTCCTGCTTGGACCGGGTATGCGGGTCGGCGGCATGTCGTTGCGGGCGCGCGAGCCGGTTCGCTTGTACCATCGTCGGATGTTCGATCGATATCTTGACTTGTGGGGTCTCGTTCCCGACGGCGGCCCGATCCTGACCGCGAGCGGCGGCCTGCTGCCGGTCGTCTGGCACGCGCGGCCGGCGATGCTGAAAGTCGCCACGTGCGACGAAGAACGCCGCGGCAATGCGCTGATGGCCTGGTGGAACGGGCAAGGCGCCGCGCAGGTGTGGCAGCACGACGGCGACGCGATCCTGCTCGAACGCGCGCAGCCGGCGCCGTCGCTGGCTGCGTTGTCGGCTGCGGGCCACGACGACGATACGATGCGTATCGCCTGCGACGTCGTCGCGCGGCTGCACGCGCATCGTGCGCCGCTGGTGCCTCCGGTCGTGCCGCTGCACGACTGGTTCTACGCGCTGCTGTCGAACGATGTCGACAACGATGCGCTGCGCCGCTCGGCGGCGATCGCTCGTCAGTTGCTGGCTGGGCCGTCCGTCGACGAAGTCGTGCTGCACGGCGACATCCATCACGACAACATTCTTCATTTCGGCGATCGCGGCTGGCGCGCGATCGACCCGAAAGGGCTGCGCGGCGAGCGCGCGTTCGATTACGCGAACCTGTTCTGCAATCCTGCGCATGACATCGCGGTCGATCCCGTGCGATTCGAGCGACGCGTTGTGCTCGTGGCTGACGCCGCGGGACTCGATCGGCGCCGGCTGCTGCAGTGGATTCTCGCGTGGTCGGGACTGTCGGCCGTGTGGTTGATGGAAGACGAGTTGCCGGCCGATACGCGGCTGGCGGTTGCGATGCTTGCGGCGGGGGCGCTCGGGTTGTAACGATACGCATCGCCAATGAAAACAGGTCCGTCGCAGGTTTCTGGGGAACGCTGCGAAGACCACCGGTATTCGGCCTGTTTTAGGCACTCGACCATAAGGGCTAGATCGCCGACAATCTTCAGTACCCGCTTGCCTTTGGTCAATATCAATGAAAGTTTCGAGAGATTTCGGAATCGTTGTCCGGCGGGCTGCGCTAGCAGCCAAGAATGTCGAGCTATCCACGGTCATGGTCGAATTCAATTTTCGGGAATCTTTTGACGAATCCGATAGCCTCATATCGCTTGGCCCGTTCTTTGGAAGCGATGCGGCCGATGAGTGCACGAAGTCATTGGAGCGGCTTGGGCTGACATACATCGACGACTTTTTTGTCTTCGAGCAGTTTGTGCCCGACTGGTGTTCGTTCGAAGTATTTTGACGTGAGCGCCGATATCGAGTTTCCGAGGTCTGCTATCGGCCACAAGCTGACGTTCGATTGACACACACAGTGCATCTGAACAGCATTGACCGAGACGCATTACGCGATCTGCCTGGCGGCCGCTCCACCCATGAGCATCGAGGCCACCTAATCAGCACAGGTTTGCAGCAGGCAATCCCGCAGCCATCGGTGTGCGGGGTCCGGATCGACCTTCGGATGCCACATCATTGAGACCACGACAGGCTCGGTTTGGACGGGCAGCTCGAACGTATGCATGCCAATGCGACCTGACGCAGTCTGACGAAATGGCACGTTTGCAACAATACTGCCGCCTTGCGCCAGCGCGAGCGCAACCGGAAAACTCGATACCGTCGTTGCAACACGGCGCTTTGCGCCAAGCGCGCTCAGCAAAGCATCGATCGGGCCGTCGCGACGCCCCCTGCGCGAAACGCTCACGTGCGGGTATCGCGTGTATGCATCGATACTGACCGGATCATGGCCAGCAAGCGGGTGAGACATCGCAACCACACCGACAAAACGGTCTCTCAGTAGCGTCTGCACACGAATCTCCGGTCCACTTTTCCCAAGCACCCCAACTTCGATATCCGCCTTGTCCTCTCGCAGCGCGGTGGCGTCCTTCTCGTCCTGCATGGAAAAGCGCAGGTGAACGCCCGGCGCTGCCGTAGTGACGATGTCGAGTAGCTTCGCACCGAATTCCGTCGCAAATCCCTCGTTACAGCGGATGGTGAAGGTTTGCGTCAGCGATGCAGGGTCAACGAGCTCGGCCCGCGTGAGGATGTCCTGCGCCATTGCCAGCATGTCGAGTACGCGGGGATGCAATGACAAGGCACGAGGTGTCGGAATCAGCGAACGGCCGGCCCGGATGAGGATAGGGTCCCCGAACGCGTCGCGCACTCGGCTCAGGGTGCGGCTCATGGCGGATTCGCTCAGATGCAGACGTTTTGCCGCCTTGACAACGCTGCGCTCTGCTACCAGAACGCTGAACGCCTTGAGTAAGTTGAGATCGGCCGACATCCAGGTTTGACGTTTCATGGCAGGCGTTTGACGCAATGTGCACTTCGGGATTTTGCACTGGTGCGCGCCGCGAGGCCAATCAATACTTGATTCCAGCAGCTGGACCTTCCTGGGCCGGGGCTGCGCAGGCACATCTCGATCGCCAGAGGTAAATATGCAAATTGAAAAACCGGTCCAAACCGCGGGAAGCCACGACGGTTTCCCTGAGTTCATCTCCGATTGCTGGCAGGACCATACCCACCACCCCAAAGCCATCCGCACAAAATTGCATCGATTTCTTGCAGCCAACGCAAAAATTGAGCATCTCGTCGAACTATCGGCCCTTGCATGCCATATCAACGCCGAACATCTCGGGGACTGGCAATCGGTCATGGACTACTACGTCAGGTTGGATACCGCGTTTCCATCGTTGCCGAAGGAGGTCCGACATCGACTCAGGCGGCAGCGAGCAATCATCACAAAGGCTCTGGACGTGCGCGCCGACCTTGCCGGATTCGACGAGAGGGACGTGTTGTACATAACCGCATTGGCGCTGCCTGCCGCTACGCTGCAGATCGATGCTTCGGCAGGACAAGCCCTGCTTTCGCAAGTCATGGCATTGCTCGATATGATTGGCTCGGAAGCGGCCGAGCGGAGGCTGGTCGCCGTCGTCACAGCCAATCTGACGTGCGACATCGTCCAGAAGTATGAGCTTCCAGCGGACATGCGAGCGCTGTTGCTCCGCGTTGCGAAAACCAGCCATGAGCTTTGGAATCTTGTCGGCGACGCGTCGGACAGGTCTCGTTCAGCCTACCGCCTTTCCCTGGCGTACGTGCGCTCCGACGAACCGGTCGGCAACGGTAGTGGACGCTATCCGCGTTTCAGTCACATTGAAGCTTAGCCTCGACGTTCGGCCGGTCAGGCTCACGTTCTGTGATGGGCTTTCGTGGTTGGGGGCGATCATACCGATCCTCACCGGCCTGGCGCACGCGCTAAGATCCAGTTCCGATTGAGGTGACCGTGTCGAGTGGCACCTTTGGAGAAAACGGAAAGACCGCTTCGGGTCGCCACCCGACATCCAAGGAAACCCGCGCGGAACCCCGAAAAAAAACCCGCCGGCTCACACCGGCGGGTTTTCATATCCAACTTGCGCGACGCTTCAGCGCGCCGGATTCAACGTCAGGTTCATGTGACGGTTCACATCCTTGTACAGCAGATAACGGAACCGCCCAGGCCCACCCGAATAACATGCCTGCGGACAGAACGCGCGCAGCCACATGAAGTCGCCGGCTTCCACCTCGACCCAGTCCTGGTTCAAGCGATAGACAGCCTTGCCTTCCAGCACATACAGGCCGTGCTCCATCACGTGCGTTTCGGCGAACGGAATCACGCCGCCCGGCTCGAACGTCACAATGTTCACGTGCATGTCGTGACGCATGTCGCTCATGTCGACGAAGCGCGTCGTCACCCATGCGCCGTTGGTGCCCGGCATCGGGATCGGCTCGACGTCCTGCTCGTTGGTCACGAACGCGTCCGGCAGCGGAATGCCGTCGACGGCCTGGTAGTGCTTGCGCACCCAGTGGAAACGCACCGCGGCATCGCTGACGTTGTGCAGCGTCCAGTCCGCGCCCGGCGGAATGAACGCGTAACCGCCCGGCTTCAGCGTGTGCTTCTGGCCTTGCAGCGTCAGCTCGGCTTCGCCTTCGACGACGAACAGCACGGCTTCGGCGTTCTTGTCCTGCTCGGGCTTGTCGCTGCCGCCGCCCGGATTCACTTCGACGATGTACTGCGAGAAGGTTTCCGCGAAACCCGACAGCGGGCGGGCGATCACCCACAGGCGCGTGTGGGTCCAGAACGGCAGCCAGCTCGTGACGATGTCGCGCATCACACCCTTAGGGATCACCGCGTACGCCTCGGTGAACATCGCGCGATCGGTCAGCAGATCCGTCTGCGGCGGGTGGCCGCCATGCGGCGCGTAATACGTTGTCTTAGACATATTGCATCCAGGCAATGGGTTGGTCCGGCCCCGGGCGCAAACGGCATCGGGCGGTTCGCATGCGTGTGGGGCACGCATGCGACGGCGGGACATCGTTGCCGGGGTGGCTTGAAGGCGCATGCGCCTTCGGTCGGTCGGCCAGGCTTCGCGTCGGGTCCGTCCGGTTCAGCGGACACGGCGGCCCGGGTTGTCGGGCCGGCGGCCGGGCCGCGACGCTCGCCGGTCAGGCGGCGAGGCGCGGATGGCGGCACGGTTCGGCTCCGTACGCGAGCATCGCCGACGATAGCGAAGTCGATTGCGATCGACCAATTAAATGTTGCGATGACATCCATTCGATTTCCCACTATCGGCCGGCGGCCACGATACGCGGTCGGCATGCGTTGCGCGGCGTGCCGACTATCAGGGAAATCCTGACAGCGGCGATGTTCGCGCAATGCGCCAGCGCGGCAACGCGGCAACGCGGCGAGACACGCGCTGGTCTCGATGCATCCCGTTACGCAGGGCGAGGCGAAAGCAGTCGATACGTGCGCGGCAGCGGATCGCGGCGTGAGGGTCGCACGGAGACGGTCACGTCAGGTTGGAACGAGCCGACGTGTCGAAGAAAAAGCAGGCGTGATTCGGCCAACCCCGTCCGCGCGCATTGGGACGCGGCACGCGATATCGTCGAGAAGCGGAGAAAACAGCAGGAGGAGAATTGCCGGCCCGTCGATCGGGCATTTGGCAGCGGCTGATTGAAACCGGAAGAGAATCGCCGGTCTGGCCGGCGAAGCGGCCCGGCAGAGCGCCGGGCTGAAGCTCGCGTCGGGATACCGACGCCGTCGGCGCGCCGGTGCGCGAGTCGCGCACCGTGCCGCGCCAGCGACGATCAGTCCCAGTCGCGGTGGTGACGATGCTTGCGGTGACGGTAGCCGCGGTCGCCGTGATCGCGATCGTACGAGCTGCGCGACATGTTGCCGCCGAGCGCCGCGCCGGCACCGCCGCCGACCGCCGCACCCAGCAGGCCGCCCGTGCGGCCGCCCATCGCGTTGCCTGCCGCGGTACCCGCGCCGCCGCCGAGGGCGCCGCCGATGATCGCGCCGGTGCGCTCGCGACGGTTCGACGTCACCGCGCCGCCGGCGCCGCCGCCGATCGCGCCACCGATGACGGAGCCGGTGCTACCGCCGACTGCGCCGCCGACCGCTGCGCCGGCAACCCCGCCGAGCGCGCCGCCGAGCGCGTTGTTCAAGTCACCGGCCATTGCCGGCAGTGCAGTCGCGCCGGTCAACGCGGCGACGACGAGAGCGGGGGCGATTTTCTTCCACATTCCCGTATTCTTCCTTGTTCGCAATTCTGGTTATCGAGGTCCGCTCGGTACGACGATCTGAATCGATCGACGTCGGGCCAGGCATTGTGCCGGACTGCGGACCAATTCATTTCAATGAGCTTGCGGCGAAGAATAGCACCGGTCCCGCATTCCTGCCGTAGACATTGTGGTAACAAGTTGTTTACGAATCACAGACATTCAACGTGCCCGCCGAATCCGGCTGAAACCCTTGCCGGGATTTGCTCCGGCGGCAGTCTGACCCCACGTCGCGACACGCCGATCATGCACGCAGTCGCACGTTCGAGACACACGTGGCAACACATCCGCACACGCCGGTAACGGGCATCCGAACGACGGTAAGAGAAAAGATGACGGGGTCAGTACACGCCGGGCAGCAACCGCCACGTCCGCGCGCAATACGCGTCGTATTCGGCGCCGAATTGCGAACGCAGCAATGCTTCCTCCGAGCGGATTCGCGCGACGAGCGGCACGAGCGTCAGCACGACCAGCAGTACGCCGACGCCCGAGCGGAACACCAGCGCCCAGCCGAGCGAATTGATGACCAGGCCGAGATAGCTGGGATTGCGGATGCGGCTGTAGATGCCGCCGGTCACGAGCGTATGGCCCGGCTGGATCGCGACGAGCCCGCTGAAGCGTTTGCCTAGCACGAACACGGGCCACATGCGCAGCACGCCGCCCGCGAGGTACAGCCCGACGCCGATCCAGCGCACCGTATCGCCGCCGAAAGTCCAGACGTCGAACCGGTCGGTCAGCGCCGGCAGGTACGCGAGCAGGAAGCCGCTCACCCCGAAGGCCGCGAGCACCCAGCGGTTGTCGCGGTTCTCGCGTTCGCCGCTGCTCAGGTTGCCTTCGGTGAACAGCGCGGCGACGGCCATCACAAGGGTCGCGATCGCGACGACGGTCAGTTGCGGATGCGAGAAGAACGCGGCGAACCCGCCGCTGCCGAGCACGGCGAGCCCGAGATAGACGAGCGTGGCTACGCTCGACAGGACGATGACCTTGGGGGTGACTGTCATGACGGCCTCGCGGGGATGCGCTTTCCTGTGAAGTATAGGAACTGCGCACACCGGGTGCCGTGCGCGGCCGTCATGCGGCGCGGAAGTTCGCGCGCATCGTCAGGCCGAAGACGGCCGACCGGGCCAGGACGGCCGGCCGGCGCGCCGCGACGGGTCAGCGAATACGGAAGTTGCCGCCGATCCCGACACTGACGGGCGGCGCGTAATACGCGGGCGCATAGCCGTAGTAGGCCGGCGCGGGCGCGTAGCCGTACGGCGGCGCGACGTAGCAGCCGGACAGGCCGCCGATCAGGGCAAGCATGATGAGAAGTCTGGACATGGTTCGGTTCCCGGCGCGAAAGACCAATGGCACCGCGCGAAGGCCGCGCCGCCGCACCACGCGGCGGCCGGCACGAAGAGGCAACGCCCCTTCCTGTCGCTCGATGAAACGATGCGCGGAGTCTAGCGCCGGGCGTGGCCGGCCGAGTTTCCCGGGCCGTTACACGTGTTACCCCGTGTGACCGCTGAAACAGGCTGGGTCGGCGCAACGGCCCGCCGGTGGGCGGCGGCCGCGCCGACAGCGCTGGGGCTGTTACACGAAGCGGGCACGAATGCGCTGCGCGAGCGCTTCGAGCGTCGCCGCGTCGGCGACGTCGCGCGCATGCATCCGCAGCTCGGCGCCTTCCCAGCGCGGAATCACGTGGAAATGCACGTGCGGGACGGTCTGGCCGGCTGCCGCGCCGTTGAACTGGCCGATGAACACGCCGTCCGGCTCGAGCGCCGCGCGCACCGCCGCCGCGACGCGCTGCGTCATGCGGATACCGGCCGCGGCCGCGTCGCCGGACAGCTCGAAGATCTGCGCGGCCGGCTCCTTCGGGATCACGAGCACGTGACCGTCGGCCTGCGGCATCAGATCCATGATCGCGAGCGTCGCGTCGTCTTCGGCGACCTTCACGCACGGCAGTTCGCCGCGCAGGATTCGGGCGAACGGGTTGTTGTTGTCGTAGGACATGGCGTTTTCCGATCTCGGTTGGACAATTGGACTGGGAGAACAATGCCGGACGATTATCGGCCGATGGCCGGCCCGATATCAACTCGCCCGCCACGCGACGCCGGCCGAACCGTCGGGCACGCGGCAGCGCGAACGCCTGCGACCGTCATCACCGTCGCGCGTCACGCGTCACGCGTCACGCGTCACGCGGCCGCGATTGCACCGCCGCGCCCGAACCTGCGACACTGCCGGATCGTTGCCGGCCGGCACGCCACCGAGGACGCTCGCGCATGACGATTCCCCTCAAGAAGCTGATGCTGCGCGGTGTCGCGCTCGCGCTCGTAGCCGCGATCGGCTACACGGGATATATGCTGTCCCGGCTCGCGCCGATCGCGACCGGCTATGCGGCCAAGGCGCTGTGTTCGGGCGTGTTCGTGTCGGGCCGCCCGGCCGCGTCGGTGATCGACGTCGACATCATGGCCGGCGTCCATCCGTTGCTGAAACTGGTGCGACCGTCGCTCGATCCCGACCATCATCGTGCGGTGGCGACCTTCGCCGGCTTCGCCGAACGCGAAGCCGACTTCCGGCCCGGGCTCGGCTGCACGCTCGCTCTTGGGGCCCCGACCGGCGCGGCGGCGGCCACCTTGCCCGCCGCGTTGCCGCCCCTCCCCGATCCACCGCCCGCGCAGGTCGAGCCGCCCGCACCGGCCTCGCCGCCCGCCGGCGTCGACGCGCACCAGTTGCAGGCCGCGCTCGACCGCGCATTCGACGAACCCGATCCGGCGCGGCCGCGGCGCACGCGCGCGGTCGTCGTGATGTGGCGCGGCCACGTGATCGCCGAACGCTATGCGCCCGGCTTCACGGCCGATACGCCGCTGCCCGGCTGGTCGATGACGAAGACCGTCACGGCCGCGCTGGTCGGCGCGCTGGTCGCGCAACACAAGCTGTCGCCGGACGCGTCGGCGCTGCTGCCCGAATGGCGCGGCAGCGGCGATCCGCGCGCGGCCATCACGCTCGACGAGCTGCTGCGGATGACGAGCGGCCTGCAGTTCAACGAGGACTACGACGACCCGCTGTCCGACGTCGCGGTGATGCTGTTCACGCAGCCCGATACCGCGCGGTTCGCGTCGGCGAAGCCGCTGGCCGCGACGCCCGGCGCGCGGTGGTCCTACTCGAGCGGCACGAGTGCGATCGTGGCACGCGTGATGCGCGAAGCGCTGGGCGGCAGCGACGCGGACTATCTTGCGTTTCCGCGCCGCGCGTTGTTCGCGCCGCTCGGGATGCGCAGCGCGGTGTTCGAACCCGACGCGTCCGGCACGCTCGTCAGCGCGTCGTACATGTATGCGAGCGCACGCGACTGGGCGCGCTTCGGGCAGCTTCTGCTGCAGGACGGCGTGTGGAACGGGCAGCGGCTGCTGCCGGAAGGCTGGGTGCGCTACCTGACGCGCGCGACGCCGCAGTCGTCGCGGCAGGAATTCGGCGCGCAGCTGTGGGTCAAGGTGCCGGAGCCGTTCAACGAACGCGATCCGCACGCGCGGGCGATGCCGGCCGACGCGTTTCATGCGGTCGGCCATGAAGGCCAGTTCGTGAGCGTGGTGCCGAGCCGCGAGCTGGTGGTCGTGCGGCTCGGGCTGTCGCGGCCGGAAGCCGCGTGGAATCACGAGGCGTTTCTCGCCCGCGTGCTCGATGCGGTGCCGGCGCCCGGTGCGTGACGACGGAAGGCGCGCCGGTGAATCGATCGTGAAGCGGCGGCGATTGCACTACCGCCGCTTCAAGCGCGACCCGCGCTGCGTTACGGATTCGCGCTGCCGCCGTATTGCTTGAAACCTTCACGCGTCGCGAGACGTTCGACATAGCGCGACACCGCCGGCAGGTCCGGATGCTCGAACGGCGTGCCGAACCAGCGGTTCGCCGACAGGCCGATCGGAATATCCGCGAGCGTGAAGGTGTTGCCGGCCACGTACGCGCCGGTCCTTTCGAGTTGCGCATTCAGCACGCGCATGTGCGTCGTCCAGCCGGCGATCGACTGTGCGATGCCGTTCGGATCCTGGTGGTCGGGCGACTTGCGCACGAGGCCGAGGAAGGCGCCGACCCACGAGCGGTTCAGGTCCGAACCCTGCCAGTCGATCCACTGGTCGACCCGCGCACGCGCCTGCGGCTCGGCCGGATACAGCGCATCGCCGCCGTAGCGGTTCGCGAGGTAGCGGATGATCGTGTTCGATTCCCAGAGCACGAAATCGTCGTCCTTGATGACGGGCACGAGCGCGTTCGGATTCAGCGCGAGATAGGCCGGATCGTGGGTCGTGCGGAAGCCCGCGCCCCAGTCTTCCTGTTCGAACGGCAGGTTCAGTTCGGTGCACAGCCACAGCACCTTGCGGACGTTGATGGACGGAATCTTGCCGAGGACGTGCAGCATGCAGTCTCCTTGAGAGGTCGGGTGCGGCGTGTTCGGGGCGCACGGCACGCTCCGAACGCGTTCACGCCGATTTATACACGACCGCGCGGGAAACGGCAGACCGCGGGCGCGAAATCGGTGTGCGGCCGGTTCGTCAGGTCACGCAGCGCGTGCTCGGCGGTCGGGAAGCGGAACATGAACCCGTCCTGATGCAGGCGTGCCGGCATCACGCGCTGCCCGTCCAGCAGCAGCTCGGCCATCTCGCCCATCGCGGCGCGCAGCGGCGCGGCCGGCATGTGCAGAAATGCGGGGCGGCGCAGCACCTTCGTCACGACCTGCACGAATGCGCGCTGGGTCAGCGGCACCGGTGCGACCGCGTTGTAGACGCCGTGCATGCCCGGATTCGACATCGCGCGCGCCACGATTCGCAGCACGTCGTCGCGGTGAATCCAGCTCATCACCTGCGCACCGTCGCCGAAGCGGCCGCCCAGCCCGAAGTAATGCGGCAGCAGCATCGGGCGCAACGCCCCGCCGGGGCCGAACACGATGCCCAGCCGCAGCACCACCGCGCGCACGCCGTGGCGTTCGAGCGGCTCGGCGGCCGCCTCCCACCGCCGGCACAGATCCGACATGAAACCGGTGCCTGCGCTGCTGCCTTCGTCGAGCCGTTCGTCGCCCGGCCGCACGCCGTAGTAGCCGATCGCGGACGCCTGGATCCACGTGCGCGGCTTGACCTCGGCGGTTTCCACCCAGCGCATCAGCGCCTGCGTCACGCCGACGCGGCTGGCGAGCAGCAGCGCCTGCCGGCGCTTGCTCCAGCGCGCGCCCAGCACCGGCGCGCCGGCGAGATTGACGACCGTGTCGAAGCGCTCGTGCGGCTGCAACTGGTCGATGGACGTCACGCTGCGCACGCGGCCTTGAAAGAGGTAGGCGGCGCGCAGCGGATCGCGCGCCAGCAACGTGACCGTCTGCCCTGCGTCGAGCAGCTGGTTGACGAGCGTTTCGCCGATGAAGCCGGTGCCGCCGGTGACGAGCATGTGGCCGGGCCGCTGCCCCGCGAACGGGTTGGCGTCCGGCGCGCGGCGCGCGAGGCGGCACGCGGCGATCCCGTCGCGCACGCCCGATACCGTCACGCCGACGGCAAACAGGTTGAGCAGCCAGCCGCGCCAGCCGACGTCGATCGCGTGCAGCGCCGTCGGCTCGGCCGCCCACGCGGCGAGTTGCATCGCGATCATCCCGAACAGCGCGCCGCCGTTGACGGCCAGCAGCGTGTGCAGCACGCGCTCGGTCGCCGGCAGCTTGCGGCTCTGGTCCTCGACGAGGAAATCCCACAACGTCAGCACCACCTCGACGAACACGACCGCCGCGAGGGCCGCGACCCACGCGCCATGAAATGCGACGTTCGCGATCGACGCGAACACGAGGCCGTAGAGCACGGACCGTACCGCGTGAATCGTCAGTTCGAGCCGCGCGCGCGGGCTGTGCGGCAGGTCCTGCGTGAGTTCGTGATGGTAGAGCGTATCGAATGCGCCCATCGCGCCCTGCACGATCAGCAGGTTGAGCGCCCAGTCGAAAGCAGGCAACGTGTTCATGCGGTATCCCTCCTCCACAGCCAGACCAGCGGCGGCACCATCGCGACGAGCGCGACGACGTCGATCACTACATGGCCCCACACCTGCGCCTGCCACGACAACAGCATGTCCTGCGGCGCCCAGATCAACAGGCCGGCCAGCAGCCAGCCCCATACTTCCCGTTTCCGTAACCGGTTGCCGAGATGGACGAGCGCGAGCATCCAGACCGCGGCGCACTGCACCGTCGCGCCGAGCAGCGACATCCACCAGACCTGCTGGGCGCGCGCGGCTCCGGGTGCCGCTGCCGACCAGAAATGCCGCTCGATGCCGCGGTGATACGCGTCGAGCCAGGATGCGCCCGCGATCCACGGGAGCACCACGCCGACGAGCAGATGCACGATTGCGGCTGCGTACATCCAGCGCACGACGATGCGGCGCGGGATGTCTTGTGGCGGGCGATTCGCTGCTGCGCTTTCGGCGTTCCTGCCGATGCTGCACGTACCGCCTTCGCAGCAGGCTTCTGCGCGATACCCGAGCCACCGCGATACCGCTTGCCGATTGCCCGCCAGGCGGCGATACAGCGATGCGAATACGGCACGCATCGCCGGCACGCGAAGCAGCCGGACGAGCCCGCGACGGCCGAGTAGCGTGTGAGCAGCGAGGATGCTGTCGATGCCGGTCAGCATGCGTCCGTCGGGTAGACGCGCATGCAGTTCGCGATTCAGCGCGGGCAGGTCGACGTCCAGCGGCACCGGATCGAAACCCGGCTCGGCGATGTCGACGAACGCGAGCCGGTGTCGCACGTCGTGCTCGCCGAGACGCCGGATTTCCGCGACGCATAACGGACATCGCCCATCGAAATACAGCACCAATTCATTTGCATTCATGCTTTGCACTCCTTCTTGTTTTTTCAAGCATCATGAATCGATCGACTGCTGTCCCGCGTACGCCGTCGCTCCCGTGCGACGACGACCGGCTTACATCGGCTTGACCACCATCAGGAAATAGACGGTCAGCATCGCGAAGAACGCCGGATAGCCGAGCAGTTCCCAGCGCTTCGCGTAGCGCCAGTAGCGCGCCGGCAATGCGGCATCGCCGTTCGCGTGCGCAAGCTTCGCCATCGATGCAAGTTCGAGTTGCAGCCAGACGACCGGCAGCCAGCACGCACCGGCAACCGCGTACAGCACGATCGACGCGAGCAGCCACGGCGTATGCCACGGCCAGCCCGCCGTGTGCGCGAGCCACAGCCCGGACGCCGGCTGGAAGATCACGGCCGGCGTCGTGAACCACCAGTCCGCGCGCACCACGAGCCGCGACACGGCCGCGATCGCGGGCACCGACCGCGTGCGGTTCGCGAAGAACAGGTAGAACGCGGTGCCGAACCCCGTGCCGACCAGCAGCACCGAGGACAGGATGTGAAGGGCCTTGATGACGAGATAGGTGTTCATGCTTGTTCTTCTTCTGAATAGAGGATCAACAGGATGGCGAGAATCGGCACGTTCTTGAGCACGGGGCCGAACGGTTCGGCCAGCAGGCCCGGCATCGTGACCGCGATGACCGCCGAGTACGCGACGATCAGCGCCGCCTGCGCGGCCCACAGGCGCCGCGACGGCGCGACGACGGTCGCGATCCCGAACGCGAAATCCACCGCGCTGGCCGCGTAGAGCGCGATCAGCGCGGGCATGCCCGTCAGGTGCGCGGGCGCAAGCAGCGCGAGGCTCGCGTGCAGCGGATGGATGAATGCGCTGGCGATGGCCGTCCAGATCCACACGATCGCGAGCGCGCCCAACAGCAACGGGCGCCGCCACATCGCGAGCGCGTCGCGGCGCAACGCGGCGGCTTCCGCGCCGATGAAGCTGTCGATGCCGCGCGGCGGCCGGCCGAGCACGGCCGCGGTGGCCACCGGATCGCCGGTGTTGCCGCCGCGCAGCATCGTCCACGTGTCGCGCGTCAGCATCGCCCCCGGCCACACGCCGAGCAGCGCGGCCGCCGCGCCGACCAGCCGGCCCGGCAGCGTCACGCGGGCCGCCGGCGGAAATCCGAGCGCGGCGCGATAGGCGGCCAGCATCTCGCGGTATTCGACTTCGTCGCGGCCGACCACGTCGATCACGCGGCGGGCTCGCGCCGGCGGCGAATCGCTCGGCTGCATCACGAGCCGCGCGACGACTTCGGCGAGATCATCGACATGCACCGGGCGCAGTCGCTGATGCCCGCCTGCCGGCAGCACGTGCACGGGCAGGCTCGCGAGCATCCGGAAAAACCGCGCGGACGCGCCGGCCGCCCCGTAGACGAGCGCGGGGCGCACGATGCGGAAGTCGATCGGCAGCGTCTGCAGGAAACGGTCGGCCGCCTGCTTGCTCGCGAAGTACCGCGTGTCGCCGCGCTCGACGCCGAGCGCCGAGATCTGGATCACGCGCCGCACGCCGGCCCGGCAGCACGCGGTAAAGAGCGCGCTCGGCGCGGCGCGATGCACGGCATCGAGCGTCGCGCCGCGTCGATCGGCCAGCATGCCGACCGCGTTGATCACCACGTCGACGCCCTTCAGCCGCGCGAGCCACGCGTGCGGATCGACGTCGTGCGCGAAGTCGATCGCGACGTCGTACGGGCCGGCCGCGTGACGCACGCCGCGCAGCACGCGATGCCCGCCGGCTTCGAGCTGCGCGCACAGCGCCCGCCCGATGAAGCCGTTCGCGCCGCAGACGAGCACGGTCACGCCGCGTACGCCGGTGCGCTCGGGCGGGCAGATCGACGGCAAGGCTGCGTTCATTTTCACTCTCTATTTACAGTTATTTCTGTACAGACAGAAATAACAACCCCGAAAAAAGCGGGCTGCGTGCCCGCTCTCCCGTTACCGCTTACTTCGACGGCTTGCGCCTGACCGTCTGGCTGATCTTCGCGCCGATGCCGAGCGCCTTCATCAGCGTATCGGGCTTGAGCCGCAGCATTTCGTCCGACCAGGTCGTCAGCGTCTCGACGAACTGCAGCGTGTCGCGGATGCGCTGTTCGGTCTCGCGGCTCTCGTTCGCGATCTCCGGGCTCGTCAGGCAATCGCGCAGCACCGTGAGCGTCGGCTCGATCTCGCGCTGCCGCCGCCCTTCGACGATCAGCTTGAACAATTCCCAGATGTCGGTCGACGTCTCGAAGTGGTCGCGGCGGTCGCCGAGCACATGCACGACCTTCGCGAGCCGCCACGCCTGCAGCTCCTTCAGGCTCGTGCTGACGTTGGAGCGCGCGACGTTGAGCGTCTCGGCGATCTCGTCGGCCGCAACCGGCCGTCCGGCCAGGTAGAGCAACGCGTGAATCTGCGAGACGGTGCGGTTGACGCCCCACCGCGAGCCCATTTCGCCCCAGTGGAGAATGAATCGTTCGGCAATCGGTGTGAGTTCCATGGTGGGGAATTTAGTTTTTTCAGTTATTTCTGTCAAGAGAGAAATAACCGGGCGATCCGGCACCTTCCGGTCGCGCCCGCCCGCGATCGGCCGCTTCCTTTACAATGCGCGGGATTTTTCCGATTTCAGGCCGTCCCCGCCTTTCAGACAAGAGGTTTCCATGATCATCAAACCGCGCGTGCGTGGCTTCATCTGCGTGACGACTCATCCGGTCGGCTGCGAAGCCAACGTCAAGGAACAGATCGACTACGTGACTTCGCACGGCCCGATCGCCAATGGCCCGAAAAAGGTGCTCGTGATCGGCGCGTCGACCGGCTACGGCCTCGCCGCCCGGATCTCGGCCGCATTCGGCTCGGGCGCGGACACGCTCGGCGTGTTCTTCGAGCGTGCCGGCAGCGAGACGAAGCCGGGCACGGCCGGCTGGTACAACAGCGCCGCGTTCGAGAAATTCGCCGCGGAAAAGGGGCTGTATGCACGCAGCATCAACGGCGACGCCTTCTCCGACAAGGTCAAGCAGGTCACGATCGACACCATCAAGCAGGATCTCGGCAAGGTCGATCTGGTCGTCTACAGCCTCGCCGCACCGCGCCGTACGCACCCGAAGACCGGCGAAACCATCAGCTCGACGCTCAAGCCGGTCGGCAAGGCCGTCACGTTCCGCGGCCTCGACACCGACAAGGAAGTAATCCGCGAAGTGTCGCTCGAACCGGCGACGCAGGAAGAGATCGACGGCACCGTCGCGGTGATGGGCGGCGAGGACTGGCAGATGTGGATCGACGCGCTCGATGAAGCCGGCGTGCTGGCCGACGGCGCGAAGACCACCGCGTTCACGTACCTCGGCGAGCAGATCACGCACGACATCTACTGGAACGGCTCGATCGGCGAAGCGAAGAAGGATCTCGACAAGAAGGTGCTGTCGATCCGCGACAAGCTGGCCGCGCACGGCGGCGATGCGCGCGTGTCGGTGCTGAAGGCCGTCGTCACGCAAGCCAGCTCGGCGATCCCGATGATGCCGCTGTACCTGTCGCTGCTGTTCAAGGTGATGAAGGAAACCGGCACGCACGAAGGCTGCATCGAGCAGGTGTACGGGCTCCTGAAGGACAGCCTGTACGGCGCGACGCCGCACGTCGACGAAGAAGGCCGCCTGCGCGCGGACTACAAGGAACTCGATCCGCAGGTGCAGGACAAGGTCGTCGCGATGTGGGACAAGGTGACGAACGAGAACCTGTACGAGATGACCGACTTCGCGGGTTACAAGACGGAGTTCCTGCGCCTGTTCGGCTTCGAGATCGCCGGCGTCGACTACGACGCGGACGTGAACCCGGACGTGAAGATCCCGGGCATCATCGACACGACGGTCTGACGCGTCGATCCGCCGCCGCGCTCACGGCGCGGGCGGCGGGTTCGCACGACCGGCGGCGTCAACGCGGCGCCGGTTCTTCCAGATAGACGCCCGACGACAGCGTGGCCTTCACCTGCCGCGTGAACTCGTCGGTCGACACTTCCTCCGCCCCCGCTTCGATGGCGTCGTACGCCTGACGCACGACGTCGGCCGGCGTGGCCTTCGGCACGTCGAGGCCGGCCGTCAGGTCGGTATCGATGAAACCGGCATGCAGCCCGACGACCTGCGTGTGCTGCTCGCGCAGCGAATGGCGCAGCCCGTTGGTCAGCGCCCATGCGGCCGATTTCGACACGCCGTAGCCCGACAGGATCGGCCGGTTCACCCAGCTCGCGACCGACAGGATGTTCAGGATCGCGCCGCCACCGTGGGCCGCGAGGGTGCCCGCGAACGCGCGCGACATCGCCAGCATCCCGAACACGTTGGTCTCCAGGTGCGCGCGCAATGCGTCGACGGCGCCCTCGTCGGTCAGGCTGCCGAGCCGCGCGATGCCGGCATTGTTGATCAGCAGCGTGACGTCGCGCGCCGCATCGGCCGCCGCGGCGACCGCCGCCGGATCGGTCACGTCGAGCTTCACGGGCACGACGCCCGGCAGCGTCACGCTGGCCGGATCGCGCGCGCCCGCGTAGACCTTCCGCGCGCCCCGTTCGAGCGCCTGCTTCGCGAACTCGAGGCCAAGCCCGCGGTTCGCGCCCGTGATGAAAACGACTGCACCTTCGATCTTCATGACCCTTCCTTTCGGAGATTGAATCCCGCGCGTGCCGGTTCGCCGCACGCCCGGAATCCGGTGAAAAACCACGCTGCCATCGTGTACCGAACCGTTGCCCCGCCGGTGCCGACAGCCGGGCCGTCCCGCCGCCCGCGCCTCGCCGCACCCCAGACCCCGACCGACTTCGATCCATGCTGCGCCGGTTGCTTCGCTTCGTCCGCGAAGTCGGCTACACTCGAATCTCAATGTCGATCACCATCGTCTTTGCGATGCATGGTGCCAGCGCGACTTCGGCACGTCAATGGTGATCGCCATTGTGTTTTCAATCGACGCAATTGCAGGAATGAGGGAGGGATCGATGGGCGTCTCGAGACAACAGGCGGCGGAAAACCGCCACGCGATCGTCGCGGCCGCCGAGCGGCTGTTCCGGCTGCGCGGCGTCGACGCCGTCGGGCTGACGGAATTGATGAAGGAAGCCGGCTTCACGCAGGGCGGCTTCTACAACCATTTCAAGTCGAAGGACGCGCTGGTCGCCGAAGTGATGGACAAGGCGATGCAGGATCGCGCGGATTCGCCGAACGCCGGCAGCGTCGCGAAACAGGTAACGGCGTACCTGTCGGGCGCGCATCGCGACAACGTCGAGGGCGGCTGCCCGCTGTCGGGCTTCGCGGGCGATGCGCCGCGGCTGACCGACGCGGCGCGCGCCTGCTACACGCGCGGCGTCGCCGCGTATCTCGAGCGACTGGAACGCATGGTGGCCACGGAAGGCTCGGCCGCGGCCGACGCGCGCGACGACGCGATCGCCGTTCTCAGCCAGATGGTCGGCGCGCTCGTGCTGTCACGCGCTGTCGCCGGCACCGATCCCGCGTTGGCCGACGAGATTCTCGATGCGGCGCGCCGCACGCTCGTCGGGCAGCCGGACGATCCAGCCGCCGTGCCGGCATAGCGGCTCATCGGCATTCGCGCGCGACCGCGTCGCCATCGCGCGCTATCGGACTGCCCGCGCGGCGTCCCACAGCGGCTGCGCACCGCGCGCCGCATTCCACGCGGCAAACTGCGTGCGCCACGATTCGAACGGCTGCGCGAGCGGATGGCGCGGGTCGTCGCTGAGCGCATACGCCATCCCTTCGATCAGCCAGCGCGGCTTCGTCACGACGGCGAGGTTGCCGAGCACTTCCGCCTGCCGGTGATGGATCAGCTCGTGCGCGAGAAAGTAGGTCTGCCAGCCGCGCGGCGCGATCACCACGCCGAAATCGCCGAGCGTCAGCCCCGCGCGCGCGCCGAGGCCGAACGCATCGGCGCACGTGCGCGTCGAGCAGAACACGACGCGCGGCGCGGCCCGGAACGGGCCGACGGCCGCCGCCGCGCGCGCGGAGCCGTCGCGATAGAGCTGCTGCGCCGCGCCGAGCTTCGCGACATCGTCCGTGCAGATGTCGGCGCTCGGGCACGACACGCCCGGAATCAGCGCGGGCGCGACGACGCGCAACGGCTTGACGAGCGCATACGCGGCAATCGGCAGCGCGACGAGCAGGCCCGTGAGGGCGAAAGCGACGTGGGCGCGTTTCATCGAGGCGGCGGTTCGACGGATGCCATTACGCGAGCTGCTTGTGGAAAAACGTCGTCGCGCACAGCGCGCCGTCGGGCATCAGCGCATAGTTCGGCACGACGCCGACGCGCTGCCAGCCGGCCCGCTCGTACAGCCGTTCGGCGTCGCCGCCCGTCACCGTGTCGAGCACGAGCACGGTCTTGCCGGCGTCGCGCGCGGCCGCTTCGGCGGCCGCCATCAGCCGCGCGGCGACGCCCTGCCGGCGCGCGTACCGCGACACGAGCATCTTCGCGATGTCCGCGCGATGCGGCTGGTTCTCCGGCTGCGCGGTTACGACCTGCACGGTGCCGACGATCCGGCCGGACGCATCCTCGGCGACGAGCAGGATGCGCTCGTCGTTCGCGACGCCCTCGGCCACGCGCGTCCAGAACGCGACGGCGGTCGGCCGCGCGATCGGCAACATGAAGCTGACGGATGCGCCACCTTCGACGCAATCGATCAGCACGTCGGCCAGCGCGTCGACACAAGCCATCGCTTCGCTCGCGCCGACGCGGCGCACGGTAACAGGTTCGGTCATGCCTTCTCCGGTAGTCAGGTGGGCCGCACGCACGGGTTCGGCGTGGGCCGGAATCGGAAACGACACCGGCCAGGCGTCGAGGCGGGCTCAACGGCGACGGGCGTCCGGCAACGCGGCGCCCGGTCGGCGCGTGTTACCGCCCCACTATCGTACGTGACGAAAATGTTCGCTGCATGCCTGCAACATCGCCTACACTTAGCCGAATGGATAACCTTCAAGCCGGCCTCAGCGACGTGTTCCATGCCCTCGCCGATCCGACGCGCTGCGCGATCGTCAGCGCGCTCGGCCAGGGCGAGCGGACCGTCTCCGCGCTGGCCGCGCCGTTCGACATGGCGCTGCCGTCGTTCATGAAGCACGTCGCGGTGCTCGAGCGCAGCGGCCTCGTCGCGACCCGGAAAACCGGCCGCTCGCGCACCTGCGTGCTGGTCGGCAGCCGGCTGACCGAGGCCGAGGCATGGCTCGCCGCGCAGCGCGCGCAATGGGAAGCGCGATCCGATCGTCTCGTCGAATTCGTCGAACGCCGTCACCAGGAGGAGCAAGATGTCAGCCAGCCACGTCGAACCCGCTGAAGCCCACGATCTCGTCATCACGCGCACGCTGCGCGCCCCGCGCCAGGCGCTCTGGCGCGCCTGGACCGACCCCGCGCTGCTGAAGGAATGGTGGTGCCCGAAACCATGGACCACCGAGGTGCGCGCGTTCGACCTGCGGCCGGGCGGCGCTTTCCATACGTTCATGCGCGGCCCCGACGGCGGCACGAGCGACAACCCCGGCTGCTTCCTCGAGATCGTGCCGGAATCGCGGCTCGCGTTCACGTCGATGCTCGCGGGCGGCTGGCGGCCGCAGACGCCGTGGCTGGGCTTCACGGCGATCATCACGATGGCCGACGACGACGCGGGCAGCCGCTACGAAGCGCGCGTGATGCATCCCGACGCCGCGACGCGCGAGCGCCACGAAGCGCTCGGCTTTTTCGAGGGCTGGAACACCTGCATCACGCAGCTCGACGACTTCGCCGCCGCGCTGCGCTGACCGCCGCCTCGCGTGCGGTCATTGCATGCCGCCGCGCCCGCGCCTAGGATTCCTGAAGGAAGCATGACGACACGCCGGGCGCCGGCGTGCACCGTCTCGCACGCTTCGCGGGAGGCGACATGTTGCACACGCACACGCATTCGACCCGGGTCAGCCGGCACCTGAACGCGCCGCGGGGGCGCGTCTATCGCGCGCTGCTCGACCCGCACGCGGTCGAGCAATGGAAGGTGCCCGACGGCATGACCTGCCGCGTGCACGCCTACGACACGCGCGAAGGCGGCGCGCTGCGCGTGTCGCTGAGCTACGACGCACCGTCGGCCGGCAACGGCAAGACCACCGCGCGCACCGACACCTATCACGGCCGCTTCGTCACGCTCGTGCCCGACCAGCAGATCGTCGAGATCGATGTATTCGAAACCGACGATCCGATGCTGCGCGGCGCGATGACGATCACGATCACGCTGTCCGACGAAGCGGGCGGCACGCGCGTGGACGCCGTGCACGACGGCGTGCCGCCCGGCGTGCCGGCCGCCGACAACGAGACCGGCTGGCAGATGGCGCTGGCGCGGCTCGCGGCGCTGGTGGAAGCCGGGTGACGCCGCGCCCGCGCGTCAGCCGAGCCGGTACGCGTGCGTGACCGTGCCGCGGAACAGCGCGTCGCGCTCGTCCGCGCTGGCCTGCGCGGTCAGTCGCTTGAACGCGTTCCAGCCGTTCACGAACGAATACGAGCCCTTGTCGACCGGGAAATTGCTCTCGAACATGCAGCGCCCGGGGCCGAACGCGTCGATGCAGGTCATCATCCACGGCTTCCACGCGTCGGCGAGTTGCGCCGAAGACGGCGGCTTCGCGCCTTTCTCGAAATCGAACCCGTTGATGCGCATCCCGAGGCCGCCGACCTTCACGTACACGTTCGGCAATTGCGCGAGCGTGCGCATCGACGCCGACCAGCGCTCGAACACCTCCGGCCGCTTGTCCGCATAGCTGCCGATCCGCACGACGCCGCCGCAATGGTTGACGATGATCCGCGTCTCCGGGTTCGCTTTGGCGAGATCGAATAATTCGGGCAACTGCGGGAAGAACAGCCACGCGTCGTACGACAGCCCGAGCGGCGCAAGTTGCGCGACGCCGGCCCGGTACGCGGGATCGAGCAGCAGCCCGCGCGGCACCGCCGACAGCGGATTCGCGAGCGTCGGATCGGCATCCCACGTACTCAGGTGCCGCACGCCGCGAAACCGTCCGCGCCCCGCTTCGAGATGCGCTTCCAGCACGTCGCGCACGCGTTCGCCGAGCCGCAGGTCCGCATGGCCGACGATGCCTTTCGCGACAGCCACGGGGCCGTGCTGAAGCGGCTCGGTCACGCCGGCGACGTAAGCCGTCTCGCCCACCGGCTTCAGTTCGGCCGGGCCCGAATCGCGGTAACGCGTCTGCGCCTGCATGTAGACGGACGCCTGGATGTTGTGGCCCGAGCGCGCGTCCCGCAGATAGTCGTCGAGCATGTAGATCCAGCCCGGCCGTTCGTAGAAGTGATGATGCGCGTCGACGATCGGCAGGTCGGGCTCGAGCGCGGGTTCGAGCGCCGACGCGAGCCAGTCGGGGCGGACCGCGAGGTAGTTGCTTTGCGTCATGCGGGAGGCTCCATCATGGGCCGGCGTCTCGGCGAACGCGGGCAGCGCGAGCGAGGCGGCGGCCGCACCGATCAACCGGCGCCGTTTGATCGAAAAGGTCATGTCATTCGCTCCGGTCGAACGCGTACAGCGACAGCGTGAGCAACGTCGTGATCGCCAGCACGATCGCGAGGCCGAGCATCCCGGCCGTGAAGGTGCCGAAGCTGTCCTTCAGGTAGCCGACGAGATAGGGGCCCGCGAAGCCGCCAAGCGCGCCGATCGAATTGATCAGCGCCAGCCCGCCGGCCGCGGCCTGGCCCGACAGGAAGCGCGACGGCAGCGTGTAGAAGATCGTGCGGCCGGCAATCGTGCCGATCAGCGCGAGCGTGATGCCGACGAGCGCCGGCCCGAGCGTCAGGAAATGCGTCGACACGCCGAGCGCCACCGCGCCGATGCACAAGCCGATCGCCAGGTTCGCGACCGGGCCGCCGCGACGGTCCACCCGCTTCGCCCACCACAGCAGCGCGATCGTGGCGAAGAAGTACGGCACCGCGGAGAGCCAGCCGGTCTGCATCGTCGACATCCCGTGCGCCTTCAGCATTTGCGGCAACCAGATGCCGATGCCGTACGAACCCATCGTGAAGCCGAACGAGATCAGCGCAAGCACGTAGACGCGTACGTCGCGCAGCGCGACGCCGAAGCGCTTCTTGCGGCCGGCGGCCGCGCCGTCACGCTCGAACGCGCGCTGCAGCGCGGCCCGCTCGTCGTCCGACAGCCACGCGGCATTCGCCGGCGAATCCGACAGCAGCTTCAGCACGAGGAAGCCGAGCGCGCACGCGGGCAGCCCTTCGACGATGAACATCCACTTCCAGCCGGCGAGCCCGAACGTGCCGTCGAGCTGCAGCAGCCACGTCGACAGCGGGCCGCCGACCAGCGACGACAGCGGCGTCGACACGGTGAACCACGCGAGCACGCGCGTGCGGTAGCTCGCCGGAAACCACACGGCGAGGAAGAAGATCACGCCGGGAAAGAACCCGGCCTCGCCGATGCCGAGCAGCAGCCGGATCGCGTAGAAGCTGGTCGGCCCGGTCGCGAGCGCGGTCGCGGCCGCCATCAGCCCCCACGTGATCATGATGCGGGCGAGCCAGCGGCGCGCGCCGAAGCGGTACAGCGCGAGATTGCTCGGCACTTCGAACACGCAGTAGCCGGCGAACATGATCCCCGCACCCCAGCCGAACTGCGTCGCGGTCAGCCCGAGATCGCGGTTCATCGTGAGCGCCGCGAAGCCGACGCTGGTGCGATCCAGGTAGTTGAAGAAATACGCGAGCGCGAGCAGCGGGATGAAGCGCCACGCGGCCTTGCGCACGGCCCGTTGCTCGATCGACGTGTCGGTCTCGCGATCGGCGGGCAGCGCCGGGGAAGCGGATGTCATGGTTGTCTCCGTGGATGCGGCGCTCCTCTGCCGCGCGGTGCGCGGCCCGGACGCCTTTGTTCGTTCGATGAATCGCGGCCGCGCTACGCGCTCGCCACTTCGTTCGCCGACGGCGCGCCGCCCGGCGCGTCGCCGTGCGCGGCGGCGTCCGCGCCGTACCGCCCCGCGACGACGCCGGCCTCGATCAGCGCACGCGCGTCGTCCGGCGTGTAGCCGAGTTCGCCGAGCAGCGCGCACGTGTCCTGGCCGAGCGCGGGCGGCGCCGAGCGCAGCCGCAGGCGTTCGCCCGCGAGCGTCAGCGGCAGCAGCGCGGTGCGCGTGTCGACCGGCCGCCCGGCGCTGCTCGCGTCGGCCGGCAGCGTCACGGCTTCGAGGCCGCCCGTGGCGAGCAGATGCGGATCGTCGAACAGGTCCTGCGGCTTCGTGATCGGCGCATACGGCAGGCCGGTCGATTCGAAGATCGCGCCGATCTCCGCGGCCGGGTACGGCGCCAGCCGCGAACGCAGCTCGGGCAGCAGCCATTCGCGCGCCTGCACGCGCAGGTTGTTGGTCGCGAGCCGCGGATCGTCCTTCAGCGCGGCCAGGCCGAACGCGTCGCAGAACAACACCCACTGCGTGTCCGACACGACCGCGAGAAAAATCTGTTCGTCGTCCTTGACGGAGAACACGTCGTAGACGGCCCACGCCGAAATCCGGCTCGGCATCGGCGACGCGGCCTGCCCCGTCACCGCGAACTGCATCATGTGCTGCGCGACGAGGAACACGTTGTTCTCGAACAGCGAACTCTGCACCTGCTGGCCGCGGCCCGTACGCTCGCGCTGCGCGAGCGCGGCCATCGCGCCGATCGCGCCGAACATGCCGCCCATGATGTCGTTCACGCTCGCGCCCGCACGCAGCGGCCGCCCTTCGGGGCCCGTCATGTAGGCCAGGCCGCCCATCATCTGCACGACCTCGTCGAGCGCGGTGCGATGCTCGTACGGCCCCGGCAGGAAGCCCTTGTGCGACACGTAGACGAGGCGCGGATTCAGCGCGTCCAGTTGCGGGTAACCGAGCCCGAGCCGGTCCATCGTGCCGCTCTTGAAGTTCTCGCTGAAGACGTCCGCCGTCGCAACGAGCCGCCGCACGATCTCGAGCCCGCGCGGGTCCTTCACGTCGACCGCGACGCTCTTCTTGTTGCGGTTGAACATCCCGAAGAAGCCCGCGCCGGAACCGCGCAGCGCGCGCGTGCTGTCGCCCGCGATCGGTTCGATCTTGATCACTTCCGCGCCGAGATCCGCGAGCAGCATCCCGCACGTCGGGCCCATCACCATGTGCGTCATCTCGATCACGCGCACGCCCGCGTACGGCAGCGCGGCAGCCTGTTGTCGATCGTTCATCGTGCGACTCCCGTCACGCATCCTTCCGGTTGCGCGGCCGACGGCGCGCGGCCATCCGCATAGCGGAAGCCCTTCGGCAACCCTGCGTCCGGCACGTGGCCGTACAGCGTCTCGGACGGCAGCGCCGCCTGCAGGATCGCGCGCGCGGCGAGCAGTGCGTCGACGTCGATGCCCGTGTCGTATCCCATCGCTTCGAGCAGGAACACGAGATCCTCGGTGACGATGTTGCCGGTCGCGCCCGGCGCATACGGGCAGCCGCCGAGGCCGCCCTGACTCGCGTCGATCGTCGTCACGCCGACGTCGAGCGCCGCGACGACGTTCGCGAGCCCCTGCCCGCGCGTGTTGTGGAAATGCGCGCCGCCGGCCTTGTCGCCGACTTCGCGCCGCAGCCGCGTGAACAGCCGGCGCACCTGCGCGGGGTTCGCATAACCGCTGGTATCGGACAGGCCGATTTCGTCGACACCGCATTCGGCCATCGCGACGGCCATCGCGATCGTCTCGTCGTCGGAGACCGCGCCCGCAATCGTGCAACCGAACGCGACCGACACGCCCGCCTCGATCTGCACCGACGGAAACCGTGCATCGCGCAATGCGACGATCGCGCGCACCTCGTCGATCATCTGCGCGGGCGTCTTGCGGATGTTCGCCACCGAATGGGCTTCCGTCACCGAGACCGGCAACGTCAGCTTGTGCACGCCCGCGTCGAACGCGCCCTCGGCGCCGCGCAGATTCGGCGCGAGCGCGGCGACGTGCAGCCCGGGAATCGCAAGCGCGTGCGCGACGACTTCGCGTACGTCGGCCATCTGCGGCAACAGCGCGGGCGGCACGAACGACCCGACCTCGATCTCGCGCAGGCCGGCCGCGGCCAGCGCGGTGATCCAGCGCAGCTTGGCGGCTGTCGGCATCACGGTCTTGATGCTCTGCAGCCCGTCGCGCGGGCCGACCTCGCTGACCAGCACCTTCGTGTTTTCTGAAACCTTCATTCGACACCTCATCGTTCTGCCTGAAAGAACATAGTTCTGTTTGACAGAACTTTAAGCGTGCATCGAATAGGCGATAAGCGGGGTATACCCGTGAAATCGCGTTTTTCTGGAACTTGTGTTCTGTCAGATAGAACGATATAGTCCACCGACCATCATTCGAAGGAAGCAGGTCCGTGCCCAGGAATCCAGCAGATCACGCCGGCGACGCAGCCGATCCGGCGACGGAAGAAACGTCCAGCGGCGTCGCGGTGCTCGACCGCGCGTTCGCGATCCTCCGTGCGTTCGGCCAGACCGACGACCGGCTGTCGCTCGCCGAGTTGTCGCGCCGCACCGGGCTGTACAAGAGCACGATCCTGCGCCTGCTCGCCGCGCTCGAGCATGGCGGATTCATGCGCAAGCTCGACGACGGCCAGTACGCGGTCGGGCACGAGCCGTTGCGGCTCGCCGCGCTGTACCAGCGTTCGTTCCGTGTCGGCCCGGTGGTCGAGCCGCTCCTCGAGACGCTGAGCCGCGAGCTCGGGGAAACGGCGTCGTTCTACGTGCGTCAGGGCGACGTGCGCTCCGTGCTGTATCGCGTCGAGCCCGCGCGGGCGGTGCGCGTGTCGATCCGCGTCGGCGAGGAGTTTCCGGTCGGCCAGGGCGCATCGGGCAAGGTGCTGCTGGCCTTCACCGACACGCACGACGCCCGCTGGAACGACGTGCGCGAACAGCTGTGGGCCGCGTCGTACGGCGAGCGCGACCCGGAAACGGCCTCGGCGTCCGTGCCCGTGTTCGGCGCGGCCGGCGAATGCGTCGGTGCGCTGACGGTGTCGGGCCCGAAATCGCGGCTCGCCGCCGCGCCGGCGATGACGGCGGCGCTCGCGATGCTGCTGCCGCTCGCGCAGAAGGCGACCGTCGCCCTCGGCGGCGCGGGCGCGCGCTACGACGCGCCGGCCGTGCGCGACAGTCTCGCGCGGCTCGCATCGTCGACGGACGACGACGCCCGGTCGTAGGACGCCGGTTGCGGGCGGCACGCGATACGGCAGCGCGAAAAGCGGCCGCATGCGACACTGGCCGCCGATGCACGCAGCGCGCCGTTTGCCGGCGACGCACCGAACGTGCAACCGTCAACCGGACCCGCCCGAGGAGACACCCGCGATGAACGCCGCGCGCACCGCCAGCTGGTATTTCGATTTCGTTTCGCCATTCGCCTACCTGCAACAGGAGCAGTTCGACCGGTTGCCGCCCGCCGCCGCGTTCGAACCGCGGCCGATCGTGCTCGGCGCGCTGCTCGCGCACTGGGGCCAGAAAGCGCCGGCCGAGATCGCGGCCAAGCGCGTGTTCACCTATCGGCATGCGCAATACCGCGCGGACAAGCTCGGCATTGCGTTCCGGATGCCGCCCGCGCACCCGTTCAATCCGATCAAGCCGCTGCGCCTCGCGATCGCGATGGGCAGCTCGCGCGACGCGATCCGGCGGATCTTCCGGCATATCTGGCGCGACGGTCAGGACGTATCGACGCCGGAAGGCTTCGCCGCGTTGTGCGAAGCGGTCGGCTTTCCGGAGGGCGTGACGGCCGTCGAGGCCCAGCCGGTGAAGGACGCGCTGCGCGCGAACACGGATCGCGCGATCGCCGAGAACGTATTCGGCGTGCCGACTTTCGTGCTCGACGGCGACCTGTTCTGGGGCGAGGACGCGACCGACATGTTCGTCGACTGCGCGACGTCGCGCGCGTGGCTCGATTCGCCCGAGGTACGCCGCATCAGTGCCCTGCCGGAAGGAATCCGGCGCGGCTGACCGCGAGCCGCCGCCCGGCACCACCCGCTTCAGCTGTCGCGCCCTTCGACCAGCGCCGGCACGGCCTCGCGCATCATCGCGGCGAACCGCACGAGCCGCGACGGATAGAACTGCGCATGCGGATAAGTGAGGTAGACCGGTAGCGGCGCGGCCTGCCACTCCGGCGCGAGGTGCACGAGATCGCCGCGCGCGAGATCGTCGGCCAGCATCCACGACGACCCGACGCACGCGCCGACGCCCAGCAGCGCCGCGCTGCGCAGCGCATACAGGTTCGCGGTCGTGATGCGCGGGCGGATCGCGATGCGCCGCGTGTCGCCGGTGGCCGCATGCGTCAGCGCAAGCTCGGTGCGGTAGTACGTGCGCAACGCGAGCCACGGCAGCGCGGCGAGCGCGTCCGGATCGGCCGGCACGTCGGCGCCGTTCAGCACGGACGGCGCGGCGACCACGAAGCGCGGCACCTTCGTCAGCCGGATCGCGACCACGCCCGGATCGGTCGGCTCGCCGACCTGGATCGCGCAATCGATGCCGCTGCCGACGAAATCGCGCACCTCGTCCTGCAGCAGCCATTCGACCGACACGCGCGGATAGTCGCGCAGGAACTGCGCGAGCGGCGCGACGAAACGCTGCTGGCCGAACGCGTGCGGCACCGCGACGCGCAGCAGCCCGTCCGGCTCCTCCTGCGCGCCGCGCAAATCGGCCTCGAACGCCGCCCAGCTCGCCAGCAACTCCTTCGCCTGCTTGAAGCACCGTTCGCCGTCGACGGTCAGCCGCATCGTATGGGTCGTGCGTTGCAGCAGCCGCATGCCGAGCGAATTTTCCAGCGCCTGCAGCCGCCGGCTGATGGTCGGCTGCGTCGTATGCAGTTGCACGGCGGCCGCCGACAGGCTGCCGGCCTCGACTATGCGCACGAAGGTTTCCATCAGCTCGAAACGATAGCCGGCGCCGTCCACCGGCACCGCCTGGATGCGCCGAGACCCGCCAGCAGCGGGAGAAGGAGAGGATTTTTCGGTCATTCGTGGAGCGTATAACAAATCTGCGCGGGGTGGCACTACCGTCGCCGGCCGCGTACCGCCACACTCGCGTCCATCCCATTCTTCCACCGAGGATGTACGCGATGTCCACCCCGACCCGTCTCGATGCCGCGCCGCGCGCGGCGCACGCCCCGGCCCGTCCGGCCGCGGCCGCCCATTCGATGCCCGATCGCCGGCTCGTGCTGCTGCTCGCGGCCGCCGCCGGCCTCGGCGTCGCCCCGCTCTACTACGCGCAGCCGATGCTCGGCGCGCTCGCGCCCGATCTCGGCGCGTCGGCGCGGGCGATCGGCTTCGTGCCGACGCTCACGCAGCTCGGCTATGCGCTCGGCATCCTGCTGCTCGCGCCGCTCGGCGACCGCTTCGACCGGCGCCGCGTGATCGTGACCAAGGCCGCCGCGCTGGTCGTCGCGCTGCTGTTGGCGTCGATCGCGCCGTCGCTCGGGCTGCTGCTCGCGGCGAGCTTCGCGATCGGCCTCGCCGCGACGATGGCGCAGGACGTCGTGCCGGCCGCCGCGACGCTCGCGCACGACGCGCATCGCGGCCGGATCGTCGGCACGGTGATGACGGGGTTGCTGCTCGGCATCCTGCTGTCGCGCGTCGTGGCAGGATTCGTCGCCGAGACGGCCGGCTGGCGCGCGATGTTCGCGCTCGCGGCCGCCAGCGTCGCCGTGATCGGCGCCGTGGCCGCACGCGGATTGCCGCGCTTCGAGCCGACCACGCGGCTGCCGTATCGCGCGCTGATCGGCTCGCTCGGCGCGCTGTGGCGCGCGCATTCGGCACTGCGCCGCGCCGCGCTCGCGCAGGGGCTGCTGGCCGTCGGGTTCAGCGCGTTCTGGTCGACGCTCGCGGTGATGCTGCACGGCGCGCCGTTCCACCTCGGCAGCGCGGCCGCCGGCGCCTTCGGCCTCGCGGGCGCCGCCGGCGCGCTGGCCGCGCCGGTCGCCGGGCGCCTGGCCGACCATCACGGCCCGGAGCGCGTCACGCGCATCGGGATCGGCATCGCGACGCTGTCGTTCGCATCGATGGCCGCTGCGCCGCTGATGTCGCCGCATGCGCAGCTCGTGCTGCTCGCGGTCGCGACGATCGGCTTCGATCTCGGCGTGCAGGCGACGCTGATCGCGCACCAGTCGATCGTCTACCGGATCGATCCCGCGTCGCGCAGCCGCCTCAACGCGGTGCTGTTCGTCGGCATGTTCATCGGGATGGCGGCCGGCGCCGCGATCGGCAGTTTGTTGCTCGCGCAACTGGGCTGGAATGCGGTGACCGCGCTGGCCGTCGCGACGTCGCTGGCCGCGCTCGCCGTGCGGGTGTGGCGCAACTGAAGTCGGGCATCGCGTCACGCCGGCGGGCAAGCCCATGAGGCTTGCCCGTTTTTTTATCGGTGCGCGTGACGCTGCGCCGCCCGGCAGATTCGCGCCGCGCCAGCACGGCAATCGTTCATCCGGCGCAAGGTCCGCGGCGGCATACCGAATTGTCCAGTTCACCCAAATATTTTTCCGGCGGCCCTGTACGCCCGCACGCAAACGTCGGACGATTCGGCCTTGCCGCGCCGCACGGCGCGCCCCCATCCGGCCCCACCACCCAGCCCCGCTTCATCAGGGGAATCCCGGTATTTTTTCGCATTTTCTTCGAAATAACGGGTGACATACTTGCCCCCCATTGCGCTCCGTGCGAGCGCGCTTTCCGATCCAGCCGGCCGCCTGTCATGCGCTGCGCGTCCGTCCGGGTCGCACAGGACATGAACAATTTCGACACCACGATCCAGGTCTTCCTCACTCATGTGACGTTCGGCCCGCTGATGAATCACACAATCCGCGTGATCGCGGGCCTCTACACGTTCAAGGGCTTCGTGCTCATTCCCGTGCTGTGCTGGCTGTGGTTCCAGCCCGGCCCGACCCGCGAGCGACAACGCGAGCTGGTCGTCGCCACCGTCGCGAGCGGGCTCATCGCGCTCGCCGTCGGCCGCGTGCTGGCGCAGGTGCTGCCATTCCGCGTGCGGCCGATCTACAACCCCGACCTCCACCTGCACTTTCCGTCGGCCGGATTGCGTGCGGCAACGCTGCAGACATGGAGTTCGTTTCCGAGCGATCACGCGATGCTGTGGATGGCGATCGCGACCGGCATCTTCATCATCGCGCGCCGCGTCGGCATCGTCGCGCTGCTGTATTCGGTCGTGTTCATCTGCCTGCCGCGCGCGTATCTCGGCTTTCACTATCCGACCGACCTGATCGCGGGCGCGGCGATCGGCATCGCGATCGCGTGGCTGCTGACGCGCGACGCGATCCGCTCGCGCTTCGCGCCGCAGGTGCTGGAGATGATCCGGCGCTTCCCCGCGCCGGCCTATACGCTCGCGTTCCTGCTGTGCTTCGAGTTGATCACGCAGTTCGACGAACTGCTGACGCTCGCGCAGTCGGCCACGCGCACGATGTGACGGCCACCCGCGCGATGCTGCCGCTGCTGCTGTCGCTCCGTCGCCCCGGCGCACGCTGCCGGCCATGCGCGGCAGCGGCACGCTGTGCGACGGCCCCGCCTGTCAATCGCGATCGGGCGCGCCAAGCGGAAAGAACGAACGATACGGCCGTGCCTCGTCGACCGCGCGTGCAAACGACGGCCGCGCGAGCAGACGCTTGCGGTACGCGATCACGTTCGCGAACGCCGGATCGATCCGGTGCGTCCAGTCCGCGTAGAACAGGAACGGCGCCGCGCCGCAATCGGCGAGGCTGAAACGATCGCCGGCCGCCCATTCGCGATCGGCCATCGTCTTGTCAAGCCACGCATACGACGTGTCGAGCATCGCACGCGCATCGGCCACCCCGCGCGCATCGCGCTCGGCTTCCGGCCGCAGCGCATCGAACACGACCTTCTGCTGCGGCGTCGCCACGTAGTTGTCGAAGAAGCGGTCCATCGTGCGCACCTCGAGCGCGGCGCGCGGATCGTCGGGCAGCAGGCGCACGGGGCCCGGATGGTTCAGGCCGAGATACTCGATGATGATCGTCGCCTCGATCACCGTGCGGCCCGCATCGACGAGCACCGGGAAGCGCTTCAGCGGCCACAGCCTGGTCAGTTCCTGCATCGGTTTCGGATCGTCGTGCGCGAGCACGCGATACTCGAACGGCGTGCCGTTCTCGTACAGCGCGGTCAGCACCTTCTGGCAGTAGGACGAAAAGGGATGGGCGTAAAGCGTCGGCATCATCGTGGGGTCTCTCTGGGTTTCGGCGCCACGTCGTGCGGCGCCACGTGATCGGATACCTTGACGACGAACGGCGCCCGGCCGTTTCGACATCGGTCCGACATTTTTTTCGAGGGACTGCCTGGGCCGCTACGATCGGCCGTCCATCACGACACGCCCTTCGGCGCGCCAGCGCAGCATCCCGCCGCCGAGGTTCGCGACCGCGTCGAAGCCGGCCTTCTTCAGGATCACCGTCGCCTGCGCGGAGCGCCCGCCGGCCCGGCACACGGTCACCACCGGCCGGTCGTGCGCGATTTCGCCGATGCGCGCGGCCAGTTCGCCGAGCGGGATCGGCGTCGCGCCGGGCAGATGGCCGAGCGGGCCCGCGAATTCGTCCGGCTCGCGCACGTCGACGACCTGCACGGCCGGCAGATGATCCTCGAGCCATTGCGGATCGATTTCCCAGAAGCCGGCGAACGTATAGACGAGCGGCGCCCAGTCGGCTGCCGCCTGCGCATCGGGCGCGTTCGCGGCGACGCCGCACTGCAGGTTCGCCGGCACCGCGACGTCGATCTGGCGCGGATGCGCGAGGCCGAGGTTGCGCATGTAGCCCGCGAAATCGTCTTCGCTGAGATCGCCGCCGAGACGCGGGTTGAAGCGCCGCTCCTCGCCGACGCTCGTCACCGTGAGCCCCCGATAGTCGTGCGCGGGATACAGCAGGCACGCGGCCGGCAGCGTGAAGAGCCGGCCGTGCACCGCGCGATACAGCGCACGCGGGTCGCCCTGCTGGAAGTCGGTGCGGCCGGTACCGCGGATCAGCAGGCAATCGCCGGTGAACGCCATCGATTCGTCGTCGAGCACGAGGCTGATGCAGCCGCTCGTGTGGCCGGGCGTCGCGCGCACGGTCAGGTAGCGCGGGCCGAATGCACAGCGGTCGCCGTCGTTCAGGTAGCGGTCGGCGCCGTGCGCGCCGCTCGCGGCCGAGATCGCGATCGCGCTGCCCGTGCGCTGCTTCAGCAGCCACGCGCCCGTCACGTGATCGGCATGCACGTGCGTATCGACGGTCGCGACGAGCCGCAGCCCGAGTTCGTCGAGCAGCGCCGCGTCGCGACGCACCTGCTCGAACACGGGATCGATCAGCAGCGCCTCGCGCGATGCGGGGTCGGCGAGCAGATACGTGTACGTCGACGATTGCGGATCGAAAAGTTGCCGGAAGATCATTGCTTTATGGCTCCGTCGCTTGTTCTTCAGTGGGGTGTAGTCGGATCGGCATACTGCATATCCTCGTCGGGCACCGTCGGCATGACGACCTCGCCGCCACGCGGGCGGCGTCGCGCACGTTCATATAGCCTAGATCAAAATGCCCGCATCGCCGCGCATCCCCTACGCGGTGCGCGATTCCGACGACGAATCGCGCACCGCGGGACGATTCGCCGCGCCGGGACCGCATCGCACGCTGCCTTACACTACCGCCTGTTCTCGTCTCCGATCACAGGAATGCTCCCGACATGTCGATGACGATCGATCCGAAGCAGGCCGCCGCGCTGCTGGCCGTCGCCGACACCGGCAGCTTCGAGCAGGCGGCCGTGCGCCTGCACGTGACCGCGTCCGCCGTCACGCAGCGGGTCCGCGCGCTGGAGGCGAGCCTCGGCACGCCACTCGTCTTGCGCACGCGGCCGTGCCGCCCGACGGTGGCCGGGCAGCGCGTGCTGCAGCACCTGCGCCGCGTCGCGCTGCTGCAGGCCGACTTGCAGAGCACGCTCGCGGCCGAGCGCGAATCGCCGATCTCGGTCACGATCGCGCTGAACGCCGACAGCCTAGGCACGTGGTTCCTGCCCGCGCTGACGTCGGTGCTCGCCGGCGAGCGAATCCTGTTCGAGCTGATCGTCGAGGATCAGGATCACACGTTCGCGCTGCTCGAAAGCGGGATGGCGGTCGGCTGCGTGACGACCGAGCCGAAGCCGATGCGCGGCTGCCTCGCGACGCCGCTCGGCACGATGCGCTACCGGCTGCTCGCGGCCGCCGCGTTCGCGGTGCGCTGGTTTCCGCGTGGGCTGAACCGCACGAGCGCGCGCCACGCGCCCGTCGTCGCGTATTCGCGGCGCGACACGCTGCAGTCGTCGTTCCTGAAGGAGAAGTTCGGGTTGCCGGACGGCGCGTACCCGTGCCATTACGTGCCGGGCACCCATTCGCACTTCGCGGCGGTGCGGCACGGGCTCGGCTACGCGATGGTGCCCGAGCCGCTGATCGGCACCGCGCCGCTCGATGCGCAGGGGCTCGTCGATCTCGCGCCCGCGCATCCGACCGACGTCACGCTGTACTGGCACGCGTGGACCGTGCAGTCACCGACGATGGCGTCGCTGTCCGAACGGGTGGTCGAAGCGGCGCGGCGGTTGCTCGCACCGTTGCCGTAACGCGCCGGCAGTCGCGCCGGCGATCGACACGGCCGGCCCGGTACGCACTCCGACGAGAAAGTCGGCCGTGCCGCCTATACTTTTTCCATCGGCCTCGCGAACGCGCCGCGCGGCCGATCATCCCGATCCGGCCGTTCCCTTTCATGTGAGGAGAACATCATGTCCCGCCGCTATATCGATTGCCGCGAGTTTCCCAGCGCGATGCATTGCTCGGTCGCGATTTCCGCCGACTCCGACAACGAACTGCTGGAGGCCGCCGTGCAACACGCGGTCTCGGTGCACCAGCACACCGACAGCGCCGAACTGCGCACGCAGTTGAAATCGCTGTTCCACGACGGCACGCCGCCCGCCGACACGCCGCGGCAGGCGTAACCCGCCGGCACGGCACCGATCGACCGACGACGCGCCGCGTCAACCCTCCGCGTCTTGCGTCATGCCACGTCGCGCCGGCCCGTCGCCGGCCGGCGCATTCCGCTTCACGCGCGACGCTGCGAGAAATACTCGCCGACCTCGCCGAGGAACGTGTCGATGTCCGCGCGCGACACGTCACAATGCGTGACGAAGCGCGACGCGTACAGCATCTGCGTGAGAATCCCGCGTTCCTTCAGCCACGCCTCGAGCGGCGCGCAATCGGCTTCGGGGAATTGCGCGAACACCATGTTCGTCGCGTGCGACAGCACCTTCACGCCGTCGATGCGCGCGAGGCCGGCCGCGAGATGCGCGGCGTTCGCGTGATCGTCCGCGAGCCGCTCGACGTTGTGATCGAGCGCATACAGGCATGCCGCCGCGAGAATGCCCGACTGCCGCATCCCGCCGCCCAGCACCTTGCGCCAGCGCTGCGCGCGCTCGATCAGCGCACGGCTGCCGACCAGCACCGAGCCCACCGGTGCACCGAGCCCTTTCGAGAAGCAGATCGACACGGTGTCGAACGGCGCGCACAGCTCGGCGATCGGGCGCCCCGACGCGACGGCCGCGTTGCACACGCGCGCGCCGTCGAGGTGCGTGGCCAGCCCACGGCTGCGCGCGAACGCAACGGCTTCCTGCACATAGCCTTCCGGCAGGACCTGGCCGCCGATCGTGTTTTCGAGCGCGAGCAGGCGCGTGCGGGCGAAGTGATTGTCGAGCGGCTTGATCGCCGCGGCGATCTTCGCGAGCGGCAGCGTGCCGTCCGGCGCGTTCTCGATCGGTTGCGGCTGGATGCTGCCCAGCACGGCCGCGCCGCCGCCTTCGTACTTGTAGGTGTGCGCGAGCTGACCGACGATGTACTCGTCGCCGCGCTCGCAATGCGACATCAGCGCGGCCAGGTTGCTCTGCGTGCCGCTCGGGAAGAACAGGCCGGCTTCCTTGCCGGCCCGCTCGGCCGTCACCGCCTGCAGGCGCAGGACGGTCGGGTCGTCACCCCAGACGTCGTCGCCGGTTTCGGCGGCGGTCATGGCGGCCAGCATCGCCTGGCCCGGACGTGTCACGGTATCGCTGCGTAAATCGATCATCGCTGTGCCCTGAGTGAACGCGGGCCGGCCTTCCTGCGCCCGGCCCCGCCGAAAACGAGACTCAGAGTGTACGCAATTCACGCGGCATGTGCCGAGCGATACGCCGCGATCGCGCGTCAATATCGCGGCGGCGGCGGCTGGACGCCCGCCGGCGGCATCGGCGGCGCCGCGCGCGGCGCGGTGCCGTATCCGCCGCCGCCATATCCGCCGCCACTACCGCCGCTCATCCCGCCCGGCACCGGCACGCGATTGCCGGTCGCATACATGCACTGCAGATACGCGTAGTCGTAGCGGCGCTGGACGTCATAGGCCGAGCCCTGCGCGGCGCCCGCGCCGACGACGCTGCCCGCGAGCAGCCCCGCGCCCGCGCCGACCGCCGCGCCGGTGCCGCCGTTGAACGCGGCGCCGGCCGCCGCCCCGAGCGCGGTGCCGACGGCCGCGCTGCCGACCGCGCTCGCGGTCGACGCCTGCCCGGCGCTCACGCCGCCCGATTGCTCGAACGCGTACTGCCGGCAACTGCCGTCGTCGGCACGGAACTGGTCGAACGACTTGCCGGTGCCCGGCAGCGCCATCACGCTCGGGCCGGTCGGCAGGTAGGCGCACGCACCGAGCAGCGCGGCGAGCGACAGTACCGCCGGCACGCGCAGCGGTCGAAATACGGTTTTCATCGTTGCGCCTCCGTCACTGCGGCCGCGCCGGCACCGAGCGCCAGCCCGACTTGCAGGTCTTCACGTACGGGTAGTAATGCTTCGACGCGTCGCAGTAGTACCAGAGGTTCGCGTCGCCGTTGTCCTGCGGCTGCCCCTGCTCGACATACTCGGGCGGCGGCGGCGGAGCGACCGGCACCGCGACGACGGGTGGCGGGTAGTAGTAAGGCGCAGGGACGACCGGGGCGTAATACGGGTAGCCGGGGCCGATATAGACCCCGACCCGGGCGGCATGCGCCACGCCGCCCGTCGCGACCGCCACCGCAGCCGCCGCGCCCAGTGCGAGCTTCAATCCATTCACGTCACGTTCTCCGGCTGGCCGGTTCGCCGATGCGAACCCGGCATCCCGAACGCTACGCCGCACGCGATCCGGCATCCATTACGAGCGAGCGCGCGAATGTTGCGCGACGTTACCCGTGTGACAAACGGCCCCGCCCGTCCGGACGGTCGCGTTACGCGCTAACGGATCGAAACCGATCGCCGTCCCGGCATGCGGTTGGCGCATGCGCAAAACCGTTCCAATGACGCGACGCGCCATATTGACGCACGTGCGTCAGACCGCCACGCCGCGACCGCACGCACTGCGAACGACCTTCTTGATACGAATCAACGATTTATCCCGAAATCGCGCGCGACGGGCTGTACATCTGCGACGAGTTGGCGCATTTCGCGGTGCAACATCACGGCCCATACTCCAGCCAACCCCGACGCCTGTCCGCCGGGGTCCGCCGGCACCCGCCGGCGGGTATCGTCAGCTTCGGTCATCTGGTATGGACACCGCACTTTCGGCCCTCGATCTGGCCCGCCTGCAATTCGCGTTCACCGTCTCCTTTCACATCGTCTTCCCGGCGCTGAGCATCGGCCTCGCCAGCTTCATCGCCGTGCTCGAATATCGCTGGCTGAAGACCGGCAAGCAGTACTACAAGACCCTCTGCCTGTTCTGGTCGAAGATCTTCGCGGTCGCGTTCGGAATGGGCGTCGTGTCCGGCGTCGTGATGAGCTATCAGTTCGGCACCAACTGGTCGGGCTTCTCGAGCTTCGCCGGCGCCGTCACCGGCCCGCTGCTGATGTACGAGGTCATGACCGCGTTCTTCCTCGAGGCCGGCTTCCTCGGCATCATGCTGTTCGGCTGGAACCGCGTGAGCCCGCGCGCGCACTTCGGCGCGACGCTGATGGTCGCGATCGGCACGCTGATCTCGACGTTCTGGATCCTCGCGTCGAACAGCTGGATGCAGACGCCGCAGGGCTTCGAGATCGTCGACGGCCGCGTCGTGCCGACCGACTGGTTCGCGATCATCTTCAACCCGTCGTTCCCGTACCGCCTGTTCCACATGGCGATCGCCGCGTTCATCGTCGCCGCGCTCGTGGTGGCCGCGACCGGCGCGTGGCACCTGCTGAAGGGCCGCCGCGACAAGGGCGTGAAGAAGATGTTCTCGATGGCGCTGTGGCTGCTGCTGGTGCTCGCGCCGCTGCAGGCCGTGATCGGCGACCAGCACGGCATCAACACGCTGAAGCACCAGCCCGCGAAGATCGCCGCGATCGAGGGGCTGTGGGAAACCGAGAAGGGCGGCACCGCGCTCAACCTGTTCGGCATTCCGGACATGCAGGCGGAAACGACCCGCTACGCGGTGAAGGTGCCGCACCTCGGCAGCCTGATCCTCACGCACAGCTGGGACGGCGAGATCCGCGGGCTGAAGGACTTCCCGCCGCAAGACCGCCCGAATTCGACGGTCGTGTTCTGGAGCTTCCGGATCATGGTCGGCCTCGGCTTCGCGATGATCGGCCTCGCCGCGCTCGCGTGGCTGCTGCGCCGCCGCGGCCGCCTGTATGAATCGAAGTGGTTCCAACGCTTCGCGCTCGTGATGGGCCCGACCGGTTTCGTGTCGCTGCTCGCGGGCTGGGTCACGACCGAAGCCGGCCGCCAGCCGTGGGTCGTGTATGGCGTGATGCGCACCGCGCAGGCCGTGTCGCCGCTGTCGGTGCAGCAGGTCAGCCTGTCGATGATGACGTTCGTGATCGTGTACTTCCTCGTGTTCGGCACCGGCGTGTACTACATGCTGAAGCTGATGAAGGCCGGCCCCGCGCTGCCCGACGTCGAGCACGACGATAAACCGGACACGCGCCCCGATCACACCGCGCGCCGCCCGATGTCCGCCGTCGACGAGCTGATCGAGACCGTCTGAGCCTACCCCATTCGCAAACGAGAAAACCTATGGACGTCACCGTAATCTGGGCCGCAATCATCGCATTGGGGCTCTTCATGTACGTCGTGCTCGACGGCTTCGACCTCGGCATCGGCATCGTCTTCCCGTTCTTCCCGGACGAAAAGGAACGCGACCTGATGATGAACACGGTCGCGCCCGTGTGGGACGGCAACGAGACGTGGCTCGTGCTCGGCGGCGCCGGGCTGTTCGCCGTGTTCCCGATCGTCTATTCGACCGTGCTGTCGGCGCTGTACCTGCCGCTGATCTTCATGCTGGTGTGCCTGATCTTCCGCGGCGTGTCGTTCGAGATCCGCGCGAAGGCGCGGCGCACGAAGCAGCTGTGGGATCTCGCGTTCATCGGCGGCTCGGCCGGCGCGACGCTGTTCCAGGGCATCGCGCTCGGCGCGTTCCTGCAGGGCATCGACGTGAAGGACGGCGTGTACGCGGGCGGTGCGTTCGACTGGCTCACGCCGTTCAGCCTGCTGACCGGCCTCGGCCTGATCGTGACATACGCGCTGCTCGGCTGCTGCTGGCTCGTCGCGAAGACCGAAGGCGACCTGCAGCGCCGCCTGCATCGCGTCGTGTGGCCGCTGACCGTCGTGCTGCTCGGCTTCATCGCGATCGTCAGCCTTTGGACGCCGCTGCAGGACCCGGCCATCGCGCAGCGCTGGTTCGAATCGGGCCTGTTCTGGCGCCTGCTGCCGGTGCCGTTCCTGGTCGCCGCGTGCGCGGTGTGGATGCGCCGCGCGGTGCGCGACCGGCACGACATGACGCCGTTCGTGCTCGCGCTGGCGCTGGTGCTGCTCGGCTACGTCGGCCTGCTCGTCACGCTGTTCCCGTATGCGATTCCTCAGACGATGACGATCTGGGAAGCGGCGGCGCCGCGTTCGAGCCAGACCTTCACGCTGGTCGGCGCAGCGGTTATCCTCCCGATCATCATCGCCTACACGACGATGGGTTATTGGGTATTCCGAGGCAAGGTGCGCCATGAAGACCAGCATTACTACCACCACTGATTCCACCGCCGGCCAGCCCGAGGCGCCGCGGCTGCGGATGCGCGGCTGGATGTGGTTCGTCGTTCTGTGGGCGGGCGGCGTGGTCGGCGCCGTCACGCTCGGCTATGCGTTCAAGATCTTCATGAACCTGACGCTGTTTGCGGTGAAGTAGGCGGAGCGGCCGCCCGGTCGAACGATGGACCGGGCGGCCGTTTTGTCGTTGGGCCGCGGCTTCGGCTGGCTGCAGCAAGCGCCGCAATAACGAGGGACCCGCGGACGACACGTCCCGCCCGGCTATGGGCTCTGTCGCACCACACCCAATTTAAGCCCCAGCATGCCGAAGATGCGATTCATCGTCTGTACCGTCCCGTCGCTGCGACCCTGCTCGATATCTTGAATCGTCTTGGTCGACACGCCGGCCAGCTTGGCCACTTCGGCACTCGTCAACCGCATCGTCTTCTTCAAATGACGCACCGATTCGCGCAGCGTCCATTCAGGGTGTGCAAGAACCTCCTCGACCGCTTGCCGCCGCAGTGCGAGCTGCTCGGGAAGCGGCATCGTGTTATAGCGTTTGTCCATGGTGCCATCCCCGCTTAGCGCAGCGCATCCAGTTCGCGCGCAAACCGCTCCAGGCCCGGTTTAAGAAAGGCATGCACATCGGGCTCCAACCCAAGATCCGTTCCTTGATCGGCGATCTCCTGTAGGCGCGGTGCCATTGCCCGCAGCCGCGTCTGCAGTGCATCGCGATCAAGCTCGGGGCGCTCGCTCCCCGCCCAGGATTCGCTCGACCGGACCACCGTGTCGAGCACTCTCGCCCAGTCCGGCCGGCCACCGTCATTTCCCTCCCAGCGAATGCGTCGGGCAATGCCATCGGGATGCAGATACATCGGCGCAAAGTCGAAAAGCGGCGTCAACGCAATGCGCCCTTGGAAATCGCGTTGCAACGCGGTGTTTCGCGCATGATTGTCCTTATTGCCCAACGCAAGATTGGCGACGTCGCGACACAAGTACTCCGCAACCTCGGCCTGGGGATCGGTACATTGCCGTACGAGATGCGCGCATACCTCGTCGTGACTCGGCACGACGCCGAAGCCGGCTTTGCCCGTCAACGAAGCAATGCTTTCCTGGGCGAACCGGACAACGCCGTCACCCACTCGCGCGCGATCGAACCGCGGAATGAACAGCGCCCGATCACGCAGCGTCAGCGGTGCATGCACGCGCAGACCGAGACGCCGGGCCAACGCCATGTAGGGTGCTTCGTGGCGCAGAATCTGTGCAAGACGCTCGTTGCTGCCGCGTCCGAACTTGACGATGTAGTGTGCAACCGCACGCTCGTCGGGCAGCGTGTGATCGAGATAGAGCAGCCCATCGTCGGCGCGGGTCAGCAATAGCTTCGGCCATTCACCCTGCACGCCGGAAGAGCCTGCAACGAAGAATCCGTGTTCGGCGAGATACTCGCTGAATGCGTCTCCGCGCATGGCCACTTCGTCGTCCGTGAAACCGTGCTGCGGCCCTTGTCGCTCGGCGAGCCACTGGGCGGCTTCCTTGATTCGCAGATTGCCGATCGAATTACCGGCTCCCGCCAGCAGTAAGGGCCAGTCGGCTCGCTCCTCCGCCGTTTCCGGCAAATCGAGGCGGCGCAACAGTTCCTGGCGACCGAAACCCTGGGGCAACAAATCGATCAGGAAAACCGGCCAATGGGATGTCACCAGCGGCTCGAGTTCGACGGGAAAGGTGCACGACATCGCATGCGCATCGCGCGCAGCCTGATGACGGACGATCCATTCAACGCCGTAGCCCGAGTAGGCGCGAGCGCGCCATCCTTCGTCAGGCTCGCCGAACAAGATGACGCTGCCGATGTCGTGCCAGTGACCGGCGGCGTGAAGCTGAATGGTGCAGGAATTCGTCATTTCGGCAAAAATCTATACATATCATGCCCCCTCGATATGAATAAAATATATAAATTTCTACCGAAATGCAAACTACTCGGCCGAACTACCCCGAAAGAGTTCTGATGCGCTCATTGCGCCTCAGCCCCGCCCGCGCAACGCCGCGTCGATCTTCCGATCGGTCTTGTACTGACTCAGCGCGTACACCGACCAGATCGCGGCCGGCAGCCAGCCGATGATCGTGAGTTGCAGGAGCAGGCAAATGATCCCGGCGATCGGGCGACCGATCGTGAAGAACTGGAACCACGGGAGCAGCAGGGCAAGCAGTAGGCGCATGAACGATCCTCTCGGTACGTCGTTGAACGGGTGACACCCGGCCAATATGGCGGGTTGCGCGCCCCGTTTCAAGCCCGCGCACGATGCTCGCCGGGCAAAGCCCTGTGCCGACGCCCGCGCGCTACGCGAAATCGGCCAGCCATTGCGCGACCCGCAGGACGAGCCCGTCCGCTTCGTCGAAGCACTCGACGCCCGCGACCTGCGGCGCACCGCAGATCGTGAACACCGGCTTGCCCCACTGCAACCCGAGCGCGATTTCGGACAGCGTGCCGAGCCCGCCGCCCACCGCGATCAGGCACACCGACGCACGCGCGACCAGCGCATTGCGCGTGATGCCGAGCCCGGTCGGCAGCGCGACGCTCAGGTACGGATTCGCCAGCGTCGCATCGTCTTCGGGCAACAGCCCGATCGCGCAGCCGCCGGCCGCGTGCGCACCGCGCGCGGCGGCCTCCATCACGCCCTGCTTGCCGCCGCCGACGAGCGCGATACCCGTGGCCGCCACCGCATGCGCGATCCGCTCCGCGACCCGCATCTGTTCATCCGTCGCATCGCGCGGGCCGATCACGCCGACCGGCATCCGGTGCCGGTGCGTGCCGCGTTGCCGTTGCGCGAGTCGTGCGAGCGCGTCGCGTGCCGGTTCGGACCACGCGCATTCAATGACGTCGTTGGCGAACAAGACCTTCCCCTAGTGCCAAAACGCAGGTACAGATGGCCGTCAGCACGATCGACAGCACGGCCGCCTGCGAGAAATCGGTTTGCCCGTCCGACAGCTTCAAATACATCAGCAGCGGCAGGATGTTGATCTGCGTACCGGCCAGCGCGAGCGCCGTGCCGTACGTGCCGAGCGCGATCGCGGTCACGAGGCACCATGCGGATGCGACCGACGGCCACAGTTCGCGCCACGCGACGTCGAGCCATGCGCGCCACGGTCGCGCGCCGAGCGTCAGCGCCGCTTCGAGCGGCCGCCGGTCGAGATTCGCGAGCGTGGGATAGATCATCAGCGCGACGCGCGGGATCAGGTAGTACGCATAGGCGACCGCGAGCCCCGGCATCGTATAGATCGCGCCGCCGACCACGGTCGGATCGGCGCCCAGCGCGGCCAGCAGCGTGGTCACGAAGCCCGCGCGGCCGAATGCGAGGATGAACCCGTACGCGATCACCAGCCCGGAAAACGCCAGCGGCACGCCGAGCAGCGCGAGCGACCAGTGGCGACGGGCCGGCGACTGTCCGGCGAGCGCGAATGCGACCGGCACGCCGACGGCGACCGACAGCGTGCCGGCGCCCACCGCCAGCGCCAGCGAGCGCGCGATCGCATCCGCGACGAGCGGATCGCGCCACACCGCCGCGAACGCGCGGCCGCCGCCCGCGCATGCCACATCGACCAGCGCGGCCAGCGGCAGCACGAAGCACACCGCGAGCAAGGCCACCGCGGGCAGCGCGCCGAAGCGGCGCAGCACGCCGCGCTCGGGTAAGGACGCCTGCATCCCGTGCTCCTTACTGGCCGAGCGTGGCCTGCGACCACAGCTGGTCGACCTCGGCCTTGCGTGCCGCCGCCTTCGCGACATCGAGCGGGCGCACCTGCGGCGCGTTCGGCAGCTTCGCCGCGACGTCCGCCGCGACCGGCGTGCCGGGCACCGCCGGGCGCACGTAGCCTTGCGCGAACAGCGCCTGCCCGACGTCGCTCATCACGAGGTTGAGCCAGAGCTGCGCGGCGGACGGATTCGGGCCGTTCTTCACGAGACTCATCGCATAGGGCGCCGACACGCTGCCGTCCTGCGGAATCACGACGTCGGCCGCCTCGCCCATGCCGTCCGCGTACTTCGCCTTGAGGCCGTCGTTCTCGTAGCCGATCAGGATCGGGATCTCGCCCTTCACGAACTTCGCGTACGGCGTCGTGCCCTCGACGCGCAGCACGTTGCCGGCCTGCTTCAGCTTGCCGAAGAAGTCGGCGCCCGGCTTCGGGTTCTCGACGCTGCCGCCGTTCGCATAGGCCGCCGCGAACACCGCGACCTGGCCCTGCCCGGTCGAGCGCGGATCGAGGTAGACCACCGCGTTGCGGTACTCGGGCTTCAGCAGGTCGGACCAGCGCTGCGGCACGTTCTTGACGAGCTTCCGGTTGACGAGGAACGCGATGTTCAGCGAATGCACGGCGAACCAGCGGGCGTCGGCCGCGCGGAACACGCCCGGCAGCTTGTCGAAGTTGATGGGCCGGAACGGCGCGACGACGTCCTTGCCCGCGGCGTCGAGCGCCGACGCCGCGAAGTAGTACGCGGTATCGGCCTGCGGGCGGCGGCGCGACTTGTCGAGCGCGACGACGGTCGCGGCCGAGCCGATGTCGTTGTAGGTGATCTCGACCTTCGGGTAGCGCTTGCGGAATTCGGCGAACAGCGCCTTCCAGTTCGCCCACTCGGGGCCGGTATCGAACGACACGACGAGCCCTTCGTCGGCCGCCTTCGCGTACAGCGCGTCTTCGCCCGGATACAGCGGCGCGGCCTGCGCCGCCGCGCAGGAAAGCGCCGCGAGCGCGCACAGCGCGAGCACGCGGGCGCGCATGGCCTTCACAAGAGGGGAGCCTGCAAACATCGTGAATCTCCGTTGAACGAAAGGAATCAGTGCGCGTCCGGCGATGCCGGCAGCACGAGCAGATGGCAAGGGTCGATCGCGATGCTGCGCGAGGCGGGCTCGCGCCCCTCGCACAGCAGCACGTCGGCCGAGCCGTCCGGAATGAAGTCGTAGCGCTGCGTCGCGCCGAAGTAACGCACCTCGCCGCGACGGCCGTCGATGCGGTTGGCGCTGTGTTCCGGCGGATCGGCCTGCACATGCTCGGGCCGCACCAGCACCGCGACCTCCGCACCCGGCCGATGCGTGCCCGTGTCCGCGCGCAGCGTCGCGAAGCGCACGTCGATTTCGCCGTGCGCGAGCACACGCCCGCGCAGCAGCGTCGAGTGCCCGACGAAGCGCGCGACCTGGGCGGTCGCCGGGCGCTCGTACAGGTCGCGCGGCGTGCCGGCCTGCAGCACGCGGCCGCCGTCGACGATCGCGACGCGGTCGGCCATGCTCAGCGCCTCGTCCTGGTCGTGCGTGACGAACAGCGTCGTCGCGCCGCAAGCGCGCTGCAGCCCACGGATCTCGTCGCGCAACTGATGACGGATACCGGCATCGAGCGCCGCCAGCGGCTCGTCGAGCAGCAGCAGCTTCGGCTCGATCACGAGCGCCCGCGCGAGCGCGACGCGTTGCTGCTGTCCGCCGGACAGCATCGCGATGCCGCGCGTCGCGTGCGCCGACAACCCGACCCGCTCGAGCATGTCGAGCGCGCGCCGGCGCCGGACGTCGGCCGCGACGCCGCGCATCCGCAGCCCGTACGCGACGTTGTCGACGACCGACAGGTTCGGGAACAGCGCGTAGTGCTGGAACACCATCCCCACCTCGCGCCGCCACACGGGCACGCCGGCCACGTCATCGCCGCCGATCGCAATGCGGCCGCGCCAGCCGTCGAGCAGCCCGGCCGCGAGCCGCAGCAACGTGGATTTGCCGGACCCGCTGCGCCCCATCACCGCGAGCAGTTCGCCCTGCGCGGCGGACAGCGTGACGTCGTCGACGCCATGACGGGCGCCCGGATACTGGAAACTGACGTGTTCGAATTCGAGACTCATGGATGACTCACTTCAGACGTTGCACGGTGCCGACGGACACGAGCGTCGCCAGCACGGCGAGCACGAGCAGCACGACGGTGGCGGCGCACGCCATCCCCGTCGCGCCGTAGAACGCCTGCAGCAGCACGATCGGATAGTTCCGGTAGCGAAAGCCGGCGATCAGGTTCGAGATCTGGAATTCGCCGATCGACAGCGCGGCCACCATCACGAGGCCGGAAAACAGGCTGTGCCGCAGGTTCGGCAGCACGATCGTGACGAACTGGCGCAGCGGCGTCGCACCGAGCGTCGCCGCGCAAGCTTCGAGCCGCGCGAGGCCGAGATGCCGCAGGTCGCCGAGCAGCGTCTGCAGCAGATACGGCAGCGTCAGCACCGCGTGCGCCGCGATCATCAGCGGCAGCGTGCCGAGCCACGGCAACGTGTCGCCGCTGAAGATCGCGATGTAGCCGAAGCCGAGCGTCAACGCCGGCACGGCGACCGGCATCAGCATCACGACGCGCGTCGCGAATCCGCCGCCGGCCTGCGCACGATGATGCAGCGCATACGCGAGCGGCAGGCCGATCACCGCGTTGAGCGCGCAGCACGCCAGCGCGACGATGAAGCTCACGCCGAACGCGCGCGTGAAGCTCCGGTTCGCGGCCAGATCGGCGAACCAGTGCCCGGTGACGCCGGCGGGCAGCAACGTGTTCGTCCACGATTCGCCCACGGCACCAACCAGCAGCAACGCGATCGGCAACAGCAGGTAGAGGCCGAACACCGCGAGCAGCGCCTGCAGCAGCAGGCGCCCGACGCGCGGCCGGGCCGGTTTGTTACGACGAATCGGAATACCGTCGGCCGGAGCCGGGGTGGTTGACGCAGGCATGAATACACTCGCTGACGATCGGAAAAACCTCGCGCAACGCCCGCCGGACGGGCCTGCATGCGTTGTCGAAGCCGGCGCAGTGTGCGGTTTCGACATGGCATCGTCATGAAAAAAACGTAAAAAGCGCGCATCGACCTGTGCAAGGACGGAACAGCCCGCGATGAAGCACCTGTATCCGAACGTGGCGGAGCTGCATGCCTTCGCCACGTCCGCGAAGTATTTGAACTTCTCCTATGCGGCCCGGGAACTGGGCCTGACGCCGAGCGCGGTCAGCCGGCAGATCGCGAACCTCGAGGCGCTGTTCGGCGTGAAGCTGTTCGTGCGCGAGGGGCGCGGCCTCGCGCTCACTCGGGCGGGCCAGGTGTATCACGCGCGCGTCGTCGGGCCGCTGCGCGAAATCGGCAACGCGTCGATCGAACTGCTGAGCGCACGGGAGAACAGCGACCTGCTGACGATCGCGAGCGTGCCGACGTTCACGACCAAGTGGCTGCTGCCGCGGCTCACGCGCTTTCTCGCCGCCGCGCCGGGCGTCACGCTGAGCTTTCGCCGCCATCTCGCGCCCGGCGACGTGTTTCCGTTCGGGCTCGACGCGGCGATCCGCTACGGCGACGGCGGATGGGAAGGCGTGCGAAGCGACTATCTGGGTGGGCGGACCTTCGTGCCGGTCTGCTCGCGCGAATTCGCCGACCGGCATGCATTGCATGTGCCCGCCGACGCGGCGGCGGCGCCGCGCCTCGTGCACGAGCAGGCGGAGATCGCGTGGTCCGCGTGGGCGGAACGTCATCGCGCGACGCAGATGAACGCGCTGGCCGGGCCGCGCTTCGAGCAGTATTCGGTGCTGATCCAGGCGGCGCAGGCCGGGCTCGGGATCGCCCTCGTGCCGCGCTTCCTGATTCTCGACAATCTCGCGGCGGGCACGCTGGTCGAGCCGTTCGACGCACCGGTCGACGTGGACGCGCAGGGGCACTACCTGTGCTACGCGCCGGAGCGCCTCGACACGAGCGATGCGTTGCGGCGCTTCAGGGAATGGATGCTGGACGAAGCGGCGCGCGCGTAAGGCGGCACGGCGCCGCCCCGGAAACGAGTGGCGCGCACCGCCGCACGGCTGCGCGCGCCGCTTGCCGGCCGGACACCGCCTCACGGCGGCATCCGGCATACCACGTCAACGCCCGATACCGAGCCCCGGCAGCACCGGCGTGTTCTCGGCCACGACCGCCTGCAGCAGGCGCGGATCGGCGCCGAGCAGCGCGAGGATCGTCGGCGCGACCTGCTTCGTGCCGACGAGATCGTTCACCGTGCGCGCACGATGAATGCCCGGATACGACACGAGCAGGCCGAGGTGGCTGTCGTCCGGCGCGTTGCCGCCGTGCTCCTCGTCCTTCTTCGTGCTCGACGTATAGATCACGCCCGGATTCGGCTGGACGACGATGTCCGGCGTGCGGCCGTTGGCCGGATCGCCGAAGCGGTCGGCCAGCGCCGCGCCGTACAGCACGTACGCCTGCGGGCCGTCCGCGCAGATCCCCGGCGCGTTGCAGCCGAGATTCGCCTTCAGCGTCTGCACGACGGCCGTGCGCTGGCTGCGGTCGCGCAGCCAGATCAGGCCGACGTCGTCGGTCTGCACGAAGCCCGTGCCGACCAGGCCCGAACCGTCGTTCAGGTTGCCCGTCGTCGTGTTGTTCTGGCCGAAGTTGCCGTTCGGATCGAGGAAATTGTTCGCTTCGAGCAGCTTCGTCAGCGTGTCGCCGTTCTTCACCAGCTTCGTGTGATCGCTCGGCGACTGGCCGTGCTTCGACGTGACGATCACGGCCGTCGACGAATACAGGTTCGCCTGCTTCAGCGCCGCGACGACGTGGCCGATCGCGTCGTCGACATACGTGATCGCGTTCGCGACCTGCCCGTTCGGCGTGAAGTCGGCGTCGAGATAGCCGCCGCCCTTCGCGACCGGCGCCTTCTGCGCGACGCTCAGCGTCTGGAAGTTCGCACCGAACAGCGTCGGCACCGGCGCGGTCTTCGTGCCGGTCGAATCGCGGCCGCCGATCTGGCGGATCAGCGCCTGCACGTGCAGGTTGTCGAAGCGCGCGGTATGCGAGTAGACGTCCGTATAGTCGGTGTTGGTCGCCGGGTCGATCGAATTGATCTCGGTGCGCATCAGGTCGTCGACGCCGGTGCCCGACGGGCCGTTCAGCCAGTCGTAGCCCCACGCGTGCTTGTCGGCCCACGCGGTGCGCGCATTCGGCACGCCGGCCTTCACGGCCTCGAACACCGTGTTGGTCTTCACGTAGTCGTGCGGGTAGACCGGCACGCACTGGCCGTTGACCTTCGCATGCGGGATCGCCTGCGGATTGAACGCGCCGCCGCCGTCGAGGTGCACGAGCGCGCCGCCGTTCTGCGCATCGATGCCGGTCGTCTCGTCGAACACGACGTTCCAGCCCTGCTTGCCCGAGCACGTCGTGTCGCTCGGCGCGTACAGGTTGCGGTCGTACGACACGTCGTAGAACAGGCCGGCCGTCTTCGGCGAGCCGCCCGTCACCAGTGCGGCGAGGCCGGGAAACGAATCCGACAGCCCCGGCGTGTACGCATTCGCGTACGTCACGCCGCTCTTCGCGAGTACCGCGAGGTTCGGGCACGTATTCGCGCCGATGCAGCGCGCCAGATCTTGCTCGTGCAGGCCGTCGATGCTCAGCAGCAGCACGTGCTTCACGACGCGGCTCGGCCGGCCGTTGCTCTCGCCCTGAGCGTTACCGTCCTGTTGCGCCGCATGCACGCCCGCGCTTGCGAGCGCCAGCGCGCCCGCCGCCATCACCGCCATGTTTCGTTGCTTGACGAACCTGGAAATCATCACCCCACCTCATCGATTGATGTTGAACTGCGTGACCTGCCATCAGGCGCGCAAAATATCGCCGGGCCATGCGGCGGTCGGATGAAGCGGGGCTTTCTGTTCTCTGTCAAACGTAACCAATCGCAAATGACATGAAGGGGTCGCAATCCGCGGCCCTCGCGTGCGCCGGCCCGTGCGACGGGATTTTTTTCGACTTGGCCCGCGACTATTGGCGTGTGATAAAGGGTTTTCCCTGACCCGGAGCACGACTATGTCAACCCTGGAAGCTCTCCGGTTCGTGCTGGACGATGCACGTACCCCCGAAATCATTCGCCATCACGTCGTCGACGCGCTGCAGTACGCGTTGCGCAATTACGGACAGGTGTTTACCGCGAAAGAAGTCGAATGGCTGACGCAGTGGGACGACGCGCGTCTGCCGCTGGCCGCGAGGAAGGAGCTGGACAAGCGCGAACCGGCGATCGCCGGACGCTGAAAAAAAGCCGCCACGCCCGACGGGTGCGGGCACGGCGGCGGATGAGGGATGACGGGCGGCGGTAACGCTTACTGCAGCCCGAAGTCGACGCGGGTCGTCGCGCCCTTGTCCGAGATGCCCTTCGCGTCGAGCTTCGGCGCGACGACGAACATGCGGCTCGAATCGATCTTGCCGTCGAGATACTGGCGCACGGCCTGCGCGCGCTGCTGCGCGAGCGCACGCAGCGCGTTGTCGTCGGCCGGCGCGTGATCGGCGAGCGCCTGCTTCATGTCCGCATCGGGCAGCGTCTTCTGCAGGCCCACCAAGTTGCGCGGCTTCTTGAAGTCGGCGGCCTTGTAAGCGCGCGTCAGGTACTTCGAGTATTCGGCCTTGTCGACCTTCACCGACATCGGATCGATGCTCTCGCCCTGGCCGACCACGTCCTTCAGCTTCTGCTGGCGCACCAGCCGCTCGACGTACGCGTCGCGCAGGCCCGGCGTGTCCTGCGCCGGATCGACGCGGCCGATCAGGTCGAGGCGGATCGACGGCTTCTCGGTTAGCATCTTCACCACGGTGTCGAGCTTCTTCTGCTGCGCGTCGGTCAACGCGTACGAGCCCGGCGCGAACTCGACGTAGCCGAGATCCTCGCCGCCGCTGCCGCCGAACGCATTCGCGAGCAGCGTGAACGGCGACGTGACGGCCTTCGCGATCAGGTTCAGCACCGCGTGCCAGATCAGCCCGCCGACGCTGAACTCCGGATTCGACAGCGAGCCCGACACCGGCAGATTCACGTCGATCTGGCCGCGCGTGTTCTTCAAGAGCGAGATCGCGAGCTTCACCGGCAGCTTCGTCGCGGTGTCGTTCTCGACGCGATCGCCGAACGTCAGCTGGTCGATGAAGATGTGGTTGTTCGCCGACAACTGGTCGTTCGCGAGCTGGTAGTGCAGGTCGACGTTGAGCTTGCCCTTCGTGATCGGATAGCCCGCGTACTTCGCCGAATACGGCGTCAGGTTGGTCAGTTCGATGTCGTGCGCGGTGGCCGTGAGGTCGAGCGCCGGCTTCTCGATCAGCGGGTTCACCGAGCCCTTGATCGAAATCGGCCCGTTGCCCGCGAGGTTCGCGGCGACGTCGACCGGCGCGGACGTCGTCGAATCCGTGCCGAACGCGCCGACCGTGCCCTTGATCGCGACGAGGTTCGCCGTGTAGTTCGGCTTGATGAAGTTGTCCGTGTACGTGACGCGGCCGTTCTGCAGCAGCAGTTCGCCGAAGTGCATCCGCACCGGGTTCTGCGGCTGCGGCGCGGCCTTCACGACCACCGTCGCCGACGCGGCGGCCGGCACGGACGCCTGCTGCGCGGCCGCGGCCGAGGCGGCCTGCGCGGCGGCCGGCGGCGTCACGCCCGGCGACAGCGGCACCGGCTCGCCCTTGCTCGCGTCGCGCGTGAGCGACTGCGCGGGGCCCGTCTCCTTCGCGACCACGTCCTTCAGGTTCAGCCGGCCCTGCGCGTCGAGCAGCACGCGGCCGTAGAAGTTCGAGAACGTCACGCGCGCGGCGTCGACGTCGGTGCCCTTCTCGTCGTAGTTCGCCTTCAGGTTCGACAGCGCGAGCGAGCGCCAGCCGGCGAACGGGTCGGAAGTCGCCTTGTCGAGCATCCGCACGTCGACCAGCGCGAGGTCGCCGCGATAGGTCGCGCGCGGCGTGTCCTTCACCTGCGCGAACGTCAGGTTGCCCTGCGCGTTGAGCAGCGCGCTCGCGATCGTCGCGTTCAGCGCGCTGCCGAAGTATGGCTCGAACGCGGCCGCATCGAGGCGGTTGCCGTTGATCTTCAGGCCGAGCTTCAGCGGCTGCGCGGTCACGTCGCCCGACACGTTCAGCGAGCCCTTGCGGTTCAGCGTCGCCTTCAGCTGCACGGGCAGCGGCTTCGTCAGGTCGTCGCTCACCTTCTGCACCGACAGCTCCAGCGGCTTGATCGCCAGCTTCACCGGGCGCGGCGTCGACAGGTCGGTGAAGTTCGCGGACGCCTCCTTCACGTTCAGCGCCTCGATCCGGTAGTGCCACGACGGCGCGGCGGCCTGGGCCTTGCGCGCGACCGTGCGCGGCGGCACCGCGGCTTGCGCGGGTTCGGCCAGCGCCGCGAGGTCGATCTTGCCGTCCTTCAGGCGCTTCACGTCGAGCGCGAGCCCGCTCGTGTCGACGCTCGCGATCTCGGCGGTGCGCGCGGCGACGTCGATCTTCGCGATCTTCGCGCTCGCGTCGGGCAGCACGATCGCGGGCGCCTTGTTGTCCGGCGCGGCGATCTTCAGCGACTTGAGGCTGACCGTGCTGTCGGCGACTTCCGCGGCGAGCGGCGTCTTGCCCCAGTCGGTCTTCGCGTTGACGGTCGCGCCGAGCGTTCCGTCGAGCACGCGCGCGCGCGTCGCCTCGCCGAGATACGGCTGCAGCGCCGGCAGCGCGAGCGCGGCGACCGTCAGCTTCGTGTCGGCCTGCTTCGCGGCGAGGTTGAACGCGCCTTCGGCCTTCACGTCGCCGCCGCGCGACAGCGACGTCGACAGCGTGTACTTGGCGGGCGTCTTGCCCTGCAGCGAGAAGCCGTCGAGCGTCGCGGCGAGCTTCGTCAGCGACAGCGCGGTCGGCGTCGCCGGCACGCGGTCGTCGACGTTGATCGTGCCCCCGTCGATCGCGACATGGCGAATCGTCAGGTCGAGCGGCGGCGCGGCCTTCGCGGCGGCGCTTCCTTCGGCCTTCGCGCCGCTGGCGGCGGCGACGGTGGCGCCAGACGCGGCCGACGCACCGGAAACGGCGACGGCCGACGCGCCCGGCTTGCCGGCTGCGGCCTGCGCGCGG
>NZ_BBSK01000119.1:0-3692 GCF_001319805.1 Burkholderia sp. E168m22 | reverse complement strand
CTCGACGTTCAGCACGCCCTGCTTGTCGCGCGACAGATCGACCACCGGCTGGTCGAGCCGGATCTCGTCGAAGTGCATCGCGTTGCGCAGCGGTTCCAGCCCGGCCGCCGCGATGTGCACGCCGCGCGCGGCGAACAGCGGCGCCGACGCGCGGTCGGTCACCTTCGCGTCGCTCAGGTCGACGGTGCCCGACACGCGCAGCGCGGGCGTCTCGCCGCTCATCACGAAATTGACCGTGAGGTTGCTGCTGAGCAGGCCGCTCGTCACGGCCACCGGCAGCTTCGCCGGCACGTACGAGATCAGCTTCGGCACGTCGAGGCGGTCGAACTTCAGCGCGATCTCCGATTCGCGCGACTGCGCGAACGGCTTGGTCTTGCCGTCGATCGAGATCGGGCTGCCGTCGAAGCGCGCGCGCAGCTTCGGCTCGACGAAGATGTCGGTCTTCGAGGCCAGCGTCGCGATGTACGGAATGCCGAGCGTCCAGTTGTCGACCACGTGCTTTTCGTTCAGCAGGCGATCGTCGAAATCGATCCGGCCGTCGTTGACCTGGATGTTCGACACCGAGAATTGCGTCGGCTTGCTGTCGGGCTTCGGCGTCGGCGACGAGAACTTCTCGATCAGGTCGGTGAAGTTGAAGCGCTGCGCGTCGTAGCGAACGACGTGAAAGCGCGGCGAATCGAGCCGGACCTCGTTGACGATCGGCGCGCCGCGGAACAGCGACGACCACGACGGCCTCACGACGAGCTTGCCGATGTCGATGAAGTCGCCCTGGCCGCCGCGCTCGCCGAGGCGGATGCCGTCGGCTTCGAGGTTCAGCGTGTACGGGTTCAGTGCGATGCGCTGAATCGTGGCCGGCCGGTCGAGCTGCTTGCTCAACTGCTGTTCGGCGACATGGCGGATCAGCGGCGGCGCCGCGAAGAAGCCGAGCAGTCCGAACAAAACGAGGAAGATCAGCACGCCGATGCCGATACGCCGGGTCCGGCGCGAGCGTGCAACGCCACCGAGGGCATGGAGGGTCGAGGGTACGGTTTCTTTGTCTGCGCTTGCCATGCTTGAATATCTCGGGAATGGATGCCGGGCCGCACCGGGGAACCGGGCGGCCGCGCACGCTATCCCGAAAGTATAGGCTCAGGAGGTGACGGTACGGCGGTCGGGCGCCGCCGCCGCGCCCGCCGATCGGACAACGGCGGCGGTCAACCGTTCATTTCCGGACGACGACGGGCGGCATCCACGAGCCGTCGCTCGCCTGCGGCTTCGGCGCGTAGAGGCGCAACGCGAGCGCGAAATCGGTCCGCGGCGCCGGCAGCCAGTTGGCCGCATGCGTGCCGCCCGGCGACGCCGACACGACGATGTCGATCGAGCCGTCGTGGTTGCGGCGCAGCCGGTCGCGATCGCCGAGCGAGCGGCGCGCCGACCCGACGTCGGGCAACGCGCCGTTGGTGGTGTACGGCGTGAGCGTCCAGAACGCGCGCACCGGCGGCAGCGCGCCCGGCGCGAAATGCAGCACGTACCGGTTCGCGCCGTTCAGCGCGTGGCCGTCGCTGTCGACGCGGGTGATCGCGAGCGTCTCGTCGTCGCGCGTCGCGGTGCCGAACTGCGTGTAGGCCGCATACGCGCGCAGCGCGTAGTCCTGGCCGTACTTGCCGGCCGTATCGCCCAGCCAGGTCCAGCCGTTCGCGTTCAGCAGGTTCGACGGCGGGGTCGCGAGCCGCGCGCGCGCCTCGGCGACGCCGGCCGTCGCGGCCGTCAGACGGTCGCCCGTCCACAGCACCGGGTAGCCGGCCGTCACGCCGATGTCGCCGAGCGATTCCTGCGCGTGTGCGTCGTCGGCCGGCGCCGGATTGTCCTGCAGCGCCCGCGCGAAGCGCGTGAAGAACGCCTTCGGGTCGAGCGCGGTCACTTGTTCGGCCGGCGTGCCGCCACCCACCGCTTCGGATGGGGCACTGCCCGCATGGACCGCGACCGATGCGCCGCGCTCGGCGCCCGTGTAGACCGACAGCGGCACCACGCGGATCGCGCGCTGCAATTTCTTCACGTTCGTCAGATCGCGCCCGCCGCTCGTCTGCAGCCGCACTTCGAGCCACGCATTGGCGGACGGCACGTCGACACGCTGTACGCCCTTCGGCAGCGTGCCCTGCCAGTCCTTCGCGGCGAAGGCAATCGTTTGCGATCGCCCGGCGCCACGGGCGCCGCGCGCCGCGACGCTCGACCACGACCACAGCACGTTCGTCCACATGTCGAGCGCGCGTGCGTCCCAGTAGCGGCCGCGCGTGTCGGGCAGCGTGACGATCATGGGTTCGGCGGCGACGTCGAGCCAGCCGGTCGAGTCGAGCGTGTCGACGCCCGGCAGCGGCGGATTGACCGCGCCGACGGGCGGCAGCGCCTGCGCGTGGCGCAGCGTGTTGAGCGGCGCCTGCCCCGGCTGCGCGCCGTCGCCGCCCGTCGCCGCCTCCTTCGCGACGTCCATCAGCACGAGCGGATACGCATAGATATAGGAGTCGGCGACTTCCGCGCGCATCCAGCCGGTTTTCCGCTGGATCGCGTCCGGTTGCGACGCGCATCCCGCAAGCAACGCCGCAATGGCCAGCGACGCGCATGCGCGTCGCAGAGAAACTGATTCTCGCTGGTTTTCAATCATCGATTACTGGCCGAATATCGTTCTTTTCAGTCAACGCCCTGTTCGTCTTGCGAACGGCGAAGCAAGGCACCCCAGCGTGCCCGGATGACCGTTTCGCTACGTTTCGTAACGGTGGGGCGCTGATGTCAGGCCGGTATCATAGCGCCTAAGGGCATCCCCCAATATGCCGAATAACGGGTAAAACGCTAGCCGAATCGTCAAAAAATCTGAAATAGTTCACGGGATTCCGCAAAAATCTGGAACAGCATCGGGAACATCGACCCGTAAACGCCTCGCGAGCGCCAAGCTCGGCGCTTCAGCGCTCACCGGCTGTCCGTACGGAAGCCGGGCGATCGCTTTTCCTGCGTTGTGACACCCTGTGCGCATCGACCTGCGTCGCATCGTCGCCGACGCTTGACCTTACCATCATGGGAATGTTGATACTGGAACCATTCGCGGCACGAACCGCGCTTTTGGGGAATCCGACATGACTGAACCACTTGCCTCCGCGGCGCTGCAAACGATCGAGCTGAACGTCGACGGCATGCATTGCGGCGGCTGCACGGGCCGCGTGCAGCGCGCGCTGGCCGCCGTGCCGGGCGTCGTCGATGCGGCGGTCGATCTGGATGCGCATACGGCGACGGTCACCGCGCAGGAGACCGTCGAGCCGGATCAGCTCGTTGACGCCGTCCGTGAGGCCGGCTATCGCGCCGCGGTGCGCGACGCGGCCGGCGAAGCGGTTGCGCCCACGCAGGTGGCGCACGCGACGCCCGACGCAACGCCGTCTGCGCCGGCTGCCGCCACGACGATCGAACTCGATATCGATGGCATGACCTGCGCGTCGTGCGTGTCGCGCGTCGAGAAGGCGCTCGTCAAGGTGCCGGGCGTCACGCGTGCATCGGTCAACCTCGCGACCGAACGCGCGACGGTCGACGCATCGGCCGGCGTTTCGGCCACGCAATTGGCGGATGCCGTGAAGCAGGCCGGCTACGGCGCGACGCCGACGGCGTCGGACACCGACGTCCCGGCCCGCGTCCCTACCCTGCCCACCGCGCCCGCAAACATCGAACTCGAC
>NZ_BBSK01000118.1:0-34295 GCF_001319805.1 Burkholderia sp. E168m22 | reverse complement strand
GGCGCTCGCGAAGGTTCCGGGCGTCACGCGTGCATCAGTCAATCTTGCAACCGAACGTGCAACGGTCGACGCGTCGAACGACGTGTCCGCCGCGCAGCTTGCCGACGCGGTGAAACAGGCAGGCTACGGCGCAACACCGATCGCCGTCTCGGCTCGGCCCGCAACTTCCGCTGCCACGCCCGCTTCCGCCGACGTCGAACTCGACATCGGCGGCATGACGTGCGCGTCCTGCGCCGGCCGCGTCGAAAAGGCGCTGGCCGCCGTGCCGGGCGTCGCCCGCGCGACGGTCAACCTCGCGACCGAACGCGCGTCGGTGCACGGCGCCGGCGCACTCGACGCCGCCACGCTGATCGCGGCGGTCACCACAGCCGGCTACCGTGCGTCGCTTCCGGCCGCGTCACCCGCCAGCGCACCGGCCGGCGCCGACTTACAGCCAGCCAGCCCCGCGCAGGACCCCGACGCACGCAAGCGCCGCGAAGCGATTCGCGAACGCAACCTCGTGATCGGCGCCGCCGTGCTGAGCGCGCCGCTCGTCGCGCCGATGCTCGCCGCACCGTTCGGTATCGACCTGATGCTGCCCGGCTGGCTTCAGCTCGTGCTCGCGTCGATCGTGCAGTTCGGCTTCGGCGCGCGCTTCTACCGCGCGGCCTGGCATGCGGTGAAGGCACGCACCGGCAACATGGACCTGCTCGTCGCGCTCGGCACGTCGGCCGCATACGGGCTGAGCCTGTGGATGCTGCTGCGCGATCCCGCGCATCCCGGCCATCTGTATTTCGAAGCGTCGGCCGTCATCGTCACGCTCGTGCGCTTCGGCAAGTGGCTCGAATCGCGCGCGAAGCGCCAGACCACCGAGGCGATCCGCGCGCTGAACGCGCTGCGCCCCGACCGTGCGCGCGTCGTCGAGCACGGCGTCGAACGCGACGTGCCGCTGTCGCAGGTGCGCGTCGGCACGCGCGTCGGCATCCGGCCCGGCGAGCGCGTGCCCGTCGACGGACGGATCGTGTCGGGCCGCTCGCACATCGACGAATCGCTGATCACCGGTGAAAGCCTGCCCGTGCCGAAGGACGATGGCGACGCCGTCACGGCCGGCTCGATCAACGGCGAAGGTGCGCTCGTCGTCGAAACCACCGCGATCGGCGCAGAGACGACGCTCGCGCGCATCATCCGCCTCGTCGAATCCGCGCAGGCCGAGAAGGCGCCGATCCAGCGGCTCGTCGATCGCGTCAGCGAGGTGTTCGTGCCGGCGATCCTCGGCATCGCCGTGCTGACGCTGGTCGGCTGGCTGATCGCCGGCGCCGGGACGGAAACCGCGATCCTCAACGCGGTCGCGGTGCTCGTGATCGCGTGCCCGTGCGCGCTCGGTCTCGCGACGCCCGCCGCGATCATGGCCGGCACAGGCGTCGCGGCCCGGCACGGCGTGCTGATCAAGGACGCGCAAGCGCTCGAGCTTGCGCAACGCACGACCGTGATCGCGTTCGACAAGACCGGCACGCTGACCGAAGGCAAACCGTCCGTGACGGCGTTCGACGCCGTCGGCATACCGCGCGCCGAAGCGCTCGCGCTCGCGGCGGCCGTGCAGCGGCAGAGCGACCATCCGCTCGCGCGTGCGGTGGTCGTCGCGCACGACGCGGACGTGGCCGCACAGGGCGGCGCAGCCGCGTCGGTCGTCGCGACCGATGCGCGCGCGGTGGCCGGGCGCGGCGTGGAAGCGCACGTCGGCGGGCAACAGCTTGCGCTCGGCAGCACGCGCTGGCGCGACGAACTCGGCATCGCGGTGCCGCCGGCGCTCGATGCGCGCGCGGCGGAACTCGAACGCGCGGGCAACACGATCTCGTGGCTGATGCGTGCCGATGCGCCGCGCGCGGTGCTCGCGCTGATCGCCTTCGGCGACACCGTGAAGCCGGGCGCCCGCGACGCGATCGCGGCGCTGTCGGCGCGCGGCGTCGCGAGTGCGCTCGTGACGGGCGACAACCGCGGCAGCGCGACGGCCGTCGCGGCGGCGCTCGGCATCGGCGAAGTGCATGCGCAGGTGCTGCCCGACGACAAGGCGCGGGTCGTCGCCGAGCTGAAGCGCACGCACGGGGGCGTCGTCGCGATGGTCGGCGACGGGATCAACGATGCGCCCGCGCTCGCCGCGGCGGACGTCGGCATCGCGATGGCGACCGGCACCGACGTCGCGATGCACACGGCCGGCATCACGCTGATGCGCGGCGACCCGGCGCTCGTCGCCGATGCGATCGACATTTCCAAACGCACGTACCGCAAGATCCAGCAGAACCTGTTCTGGGCGTTCGTGTACAACCTGGTCGGCGTGCCGCTCGCGGCGCTCGGCTTGCTGAACCCGGTGATCGCGGGCGCGGCGATGGCGTTTTCCAGCGTCAGCGTCGTGACCAACGCGTTGCTGCTGCGGAGATGGAAAGGCCGCGCGCGTTGATGCGGCGGGCCGTGAAGGCGGGATAGCCGAATGGGCCGTTCGGCGGTCGGTGGGCGGTGGGCGGTGGGCGGTGGGCGGTGGGCGGTGGGCGGTGGGCGGTGGGCGGTCAGAGGATCACGGAGCGTGCCGGCATTGGCCAGCTACGCAGTGTGCCGAATCGCACAACCCCATGACGATGCATCGCGAGCCCGCGGATTCAGTCCGACACGACCGGTTTGATCAACGTCGTGGTGATCGGCACGAAGCCGCATGAACGATACAGCGCACGCGCCGCCGCGTTGTGATTGAACACCGACAGCCCGATCTCGGTGACGCCGTAGCGACGCGCCTCGGCGTCGAGCGCATCGAGCGCACGCGTGGCCCAGCCCTGGCGGCGCCGGGACGGGACGATGTCGAGGTCGTAGATGAACAGCGTGCGGTTCGGCCCTTCGGGGACGATCGCGTACCAGAGGTCGCCCACCGTGTCGCCGCTGGCGCCGTCGATGAGCGTGACGAGGGTCTGGCCGGCGGTCAGCAGGCCGTCCGGCAGCAGCGTGTCGAAACAGGCGCGCGCACGATCGGCCGCGTCTTCGACAGCATTTTGCCCGGAGGAAACGAGATCGCTCGCGTAGCCGTGGATGGCTCGCGTGCGGTACGCGTGGAATTCGCCGGCCGTCATCGGCCGCATCTGCAGCATGGCCCGGTCGCCGTGAACGGAATCGGACTTCCAGTGTAACGGGACGGTCGCACCGGCGCGCGAGGCGGCGGTGGAAAACGGGCGAGCAGGTACGGCGGACGCCGCGCCGAATCAGCGAATCAGCGACGGTACAGGACGATCGGCACCAGGTTTGCACGGCGCACGCGCTCGGCTTCGGCGTGACGTGCGGCGTACGAGTATTCGGCGTCGAGCGGCAGGTGCGGGGACACGAACAGGTCGTCGATTTTTTGCAGCAGGGCGAAGATGAAGCTCATGTGAGACTCCTGACAGATATGGCTAGGGTTTTCCCTTAGAACGCCTCCATTCTAAGGGTTTTCCCTGAACTCTGCCAGCGAACTGCATCGGTTTGCCGCACCCGCGCGACAGCCGATCGCCGGCGGGAAGCGGCGATCCTTGCTGCATCGGGCTGTCAGGATAGGGTCGAAACGTTAGCGGGTGCGACGAACCCGCTTCGCGACGGCCGCCTCGCGGTTCGCGCTGCGCTGAAGCCGGTCGACTTGCGACAGGAGCGCTTCGTGGTGCTCCTCGAGCGTCATCAGCGTGGCCTGCTGCGTCGACAGATCGGCCGCGAGGCGATCGATCCGTTGCTGCTGGGTGGCCACGTCCTGCTTCAGGTGCGCGATCTGCCGCGTTTGCAGCACCAGCGCGACGAGCCCTACCAGCACGACGACGGCCAGCGCCAGCAGCAGCCGGTTGACGCGGCGCATCTCGCGATCGGCCGACCGCGTCAGTCCGTCCACGTCGGACTGCAGCGCGGCGAGCCGGTCGGTCAGCGGGCGCAGGTGCGTGTCTGGATCGAAGGCCGGCGCGGGCGGTTGCGGGCGCTCCGACGAGGGCTTGGTCACGAACGAGGCGGCGGATACCGCCGGCTGCGCAACCGGCGACGGCGAAACGTCGGGCTGCGGGGTCGTGTCGCGGGGCTTCGCGGAAGGTGTGGCGATTGCCGGTTCGAGCGGCCGCACCGACTGTGCCGACTGTGCCGACTGTGCCGACTGGGTCGGCTGGGTCGGCTGTGCCGGCGTCTGTGGCTCGACCGGCGCGGCGACGACCAGCGGCAGGTTCGAGTCAACCGCTTCCGGCTTCGAATCGACGCTCGTCGCAACCGGTGCGGCTGGCGTCGCCGCCGCTTCATTGGCGCCGGCAGCGACCCGGCGTTTGCTGCCCGATGACGCGCGGCGCTCCTTCACGGCGTCGCCCGAAGATTTCCCTTCGCGGGATTTGACGACCGCCGCCTCGACGACAGGCTTCGCGACTTCGCCATTTGCCGCTGGCGACTCCGCCGCCTGCGCCGCAGCGCCATCTTCGGCTTCCAGCTTCGTCTCCGCGTTCGCGGCGCGGTCGACCGCGGGCACGTCGATCTGCGTTACGCCGCCATCGACCGCAGGCGAATCGGCGGCCTGCGTTGCAAGCCCCTCTGCCGATGCGCCGTCGACGTTCGCGGCCACATCGCCTTCAGGTGTCGAAACGGAAACGGCCTCGACCGCCCCATCCTGCGCCGCCGTCCTTTCCGCTTCCGCATGCGTTGCCGCCGCATCCGCCGGCGGGACGAACCCGTCCAGCGTAGCCTGTCGCCCGTCATCGGCAACGGCCGCCGCATCGGCTTCCACCAGCGCTTCCTCGTGCGCCGTCACCGGCATGCGCTCGCCCGGCTCCAGCACCGGATCGCCGAACAGGTCGAGCGTCCGTTCGTCGCGCGGCGCGTCGCCGGCCGGTGCGCTGCCGGATCGCGCCGTCGCCCTGGCGGACGTGCTGCCTGCGGCAGCGGCCGAGCGCGGGCGCGAACGGGCCGACGAACGGGTGGAACGGGAGCGGGAGCGAGGCGTGGAAACGGATTCGGTCATGGAAATCGGATAGCGGGGCCCGCAGACGCGAACCCGGATGTCGAACGGAATCGGTGGCCGGCCATTGTCGCACGCCCCGCAACCGAGTCACGCAATCGAGTCACGCTATTCGTCGCCCGCCAGCCCGTTCCCGCCGTCGAAGCGCGTGACGCCGGGCAGCGCGCGCAGCTTGGCGCAGATGGCCTTGTATTCGAGTTCCGATACGCGCGCCAGCGCGATGCGCACCTCGTCCTGCTCCCCCGCGTCGTCGGCACGCTGCACGATGAACTGCTTCACGCGCGCACTGTCCGGGCCGAGCGCCGCGTGCAGCGAATCGAACGTCAGCGTGCCGCTCGCGACCGTCAACGCAAGCTGGCGCCGCTGGCGCACCGTGAAATAGCGCCGCTCCAGCGGCTTGATGCCGGCCAGGATGATCAGGATGATGATCGTCGCGGAAATCGCCGCGACATAGAGCCCGCCGCCCACCGCCAGGCCGATCGCCGCGACCGACCACAGGCTCGCGGCCGTCGTCAGCCCGCGCACGATCTCGCCGCGCAGCAGGATCGAACCCGCGCCGAGGAAGCCGATGCCCGATACGACCTGCGCGGCGATCCGCGACGGATCGAGCACGACGTGGTCGCTGGTGCCGAGCACGTCGGCAAAACCGAACGCCGACACGATCATGATCAGCGTCGAGCCGACGCACACCAGCATGTGCGTGCGCAGGCCGGCCGCCCACGACAGGCGCTCGCGCTCGAAGCCGATGACGCTGCCGAGCGCCGCCGCGAGAACGAGCCGCATCACGAGTTCCAGGTTGCTGAGCATCCGATTTCTCTCCTTTTTTTGGTGCCGGCCGCGCGGAATGTTTTATCCTTGGCCCCGGCCGCGCCGATTCTCCGGGCCGCGCCGACACGTTTCGATCCAAGCGCTCAACCCCGCCATGTCCGTTTCCGACTCCGCTTCCGCCCAGGCCGCCCAGTTGCGCCACCATTTCGCGCACGTCGTCTTGCCGATCTGGCGGGGTTCAGGGTTCGACTCGGCGTTGCAATTGCCGTTCGAGGCCGTCGATCCGGCCACCCACGCGCCGCTGCCCGTGACCCGTTATCGCGCAATGGCGTGCGCAAGGCAACTCTTCGTGTTCGCGCAGGCCGGCGACACCGCCCACGCGGCCACGCTGTTCGACGCGCTGTGCCGGCACTTTCGCGACCCGCGCCACGGCGGCTGGATCTACAGCGTCGATGCGCAGGGCGCACCGCTCGATACGACCAAGGATCTCTATACGCACGCGTTCATCGTGTTCGCGTGCGCTGCGTGGCATGCGGCGTCGGGCGACGCCGCCGCGCGCACGGTGGCCGAGGAAACCGCCGCGCTGATCCAGGACCGCTTCGCGCCGCGCCACGGCGACGCGTTGCTCGATGCCGCGCGCCATGCCGACTTCTCGTCATCCGGCAGCGGTGCGCTGCAGAATCCGCTGATGCACCTGACCGAAGCGTGGCTCGCGGCCGCCGATGCGTTCGGCGACCCGGCATTCGACGATGCGCTCGCACGCACCGCGCAGGCCGTCGAGCGCACGTTCGTCGATGCGGCGACCGGCTGCGTGGCCGAGCTGCCGCTCGGATCAGCCGACAACCGTTTCGAGCCCGGCCATCAGTTCGAGTGGTTCTATCTGGTCGATGCGGCCGGTGCGCGGCTCGCGCAGACCGGGCTGCCCGCCGCGCTGTCGCGCGCGTTCGCGTTCGCCGAGCAATACGGCGTCGATCCGCAGACGGGCGGCGTGTGCGCGGCGCTCGACGCGCAAGGCGCATGCATCGACGGCACGCAGCGGATCTGGGCGCAGACCGAATACCTGCGCGCGCTCGCAACGCACGGCGGCACGCCGGCCTCCGCGCCGCTCGCGCGCCAGATCGAGCGGTTCGCCACGCGCTTCCTGCATCCGCGCGGCTGGTTCGAATGCAAGACGGCGGACGGACAGGTATCGCGCGCCGACATGCCGTCGACGACGCCCTATCACCTCGCGACCGCCTACGCGGCGCTGCCGACCGGTTCGTAATCCGTCGCGGCGAACGACGGCGCCGCGCGGCCGCCGTGGGCGACGCGTCCGTCGCCCAGTTCGAACACCGACACCGCCTGCATCAGGTGCGCGGTCTGGTCGTTCAGCGATGCGGCCGCCGCCGCGACTTCCTCGACCAGCGCCGCATTCTGCTGCGTGAGCTGATCCATCTGCGTGACGGCCTGGTTCACCTGCTCGATCCCGACGCTCTGCTCGACCGACGCCGCCGTGATCTCCGACATCGTCTGCACGACGCGCGTGATCGACGCCGACACCGTGCGCATCGCGTCGCCGGCGCGCTCGACGAGTTCCGCGCCGCCGTTGATCTGCGCGACCGAATCCTCGATCAGCGCCTTGATCTCCTTCGCCGATTGCGCGCTGCGCTGCGCGAGCGAGCGCACTTCGCCCGCGACCACCGCGAAGCCGCGCCCCTGTTCGCCGGCCCGCGCGGCCTCGACCGCCGCGTTCAGCGCGAGGATGTTGGTCTGGAATGCGATGCCGTCGATCACCGAGATGATCTCCGCGATGCGCCCCGAGCTCTGCGCGATGCCGCGCATCCGGTCGATCACGCTGTCGACCACGCCGCCGCCGTGGCTCGTCGCTTCGAGCGCCGCGTCGGCCAGCGCGCTCGCCGCGCGCGCGCTGTCGGTGTTCTGCCGGACGGTCGCGGTCAATTCCTCCATGCTCGCGGCGGTTTCCTCAAGCGACGCGGCCTGCGTGCCCGTGCGCGCCGACAGGTCGGCGTTGCCGCCCGCGATCTCGCCCGCGCCGAGGTGGATCGCATCGGACGCCTGGCGCACCGTGCGCACGGTGCCCGCGATACTCGTCTGCATCGCGCCGAGGGCGCGCAGCATCCGGTCGATCTCGAACACGCCGCCCGCCTGCACGGCTTCGTCGAGACGGCCCTGCGCGATCCGCTCGAAATGGCGGCCGGCCTGCTCCAGCGGCGCGACGACCGCGCGCCGCGCGGCCGCGTAGATCGCGGCGCTCGCCGCGAGCATCGCCACCAGCAGCACGATGCCGACCGACTTGAACCACAGCATGCCGCCGTCGATCGTGTCGAGCGCCGCGCGGCTCGACGTGCCGCCATAGTCGGTGAAGCGATGCAGCTCGGCGATGTACGCGTCCTGGAAGCCCTGGGTCGGCTGGTCGAGGAACGCCTGGATGTTGTCGGCGTCGAGGAACTGCACGAGCTCGCCCAGCGCGCCGCGCAGCGCGCGATAGCGCTCGGTGAGCGCCGCGACGCGCGCGCGGTTGGTGTCGTCGACCGCCTGCGCGGCCGTCAGTACCGCGAACGCCTTGTCCGCTTCCGCGAGCGACGTGCCCGCGTGACGGATGATGTCCTCGGGCTTCGGCCCGCCGCGCACCATCCGCGTGCCGGCACGCGACAGGTTGATGCGCGCGTCGAGCAGTTGCTCGGTCGCCCGGCTGGCCGCGTCGACCTGCGCGATCGCGACGTTCGACAGATCGTCGACGCCGCTGCGCGTCGACGTGAGCGCCCAGAAGCCGAGCGCTTCGATCGCGAACAGGAAGAGGCAGAACACGGTCAACACGCCGAGCAGACCCGACGCGAGCTTGATTTTTCCGAACATGGGGATTCCTGGAGAGCGGACGATGAGGCAATGCCCCGGCATTAGCGGCATTTCTTCGTCGGACTTTAGGCGGAATGGCCACCACGCAGGTCAATCGCGCGCTTCGCGCGCGCATTCGCGTCGAATCGCCCGCAAACGCGGAGATCTTGCGTATTCGACGCAATAATCGCGTCGCATCGCGCCGGGATTTGCACGAAACGCGGACGAATTTCCTTGCTTATCCGGAGCCCCCTTCCTAGAGTTCAGCGCAAGCGGGCACTCATTTCAAGGAAGTTCGATGACCGACATCACGGACCACGCGCGCGGCGCATTGCGCGCGCAGCCGTTCAGCATGCTGCTGGGCACGGAGCTGATGCATATCGGCGACAACGAAGTGTCGCTGTGTCTGCCCGTGCGCGAGGAACTACGGCAGCAGCATGGTTTCGTGCACGGCGGCGTCATCAGCTATCTCGCGGACAACGCGCTGACGTTCGCCGGCGCGCTCGTGCTCGGCCCGCGCGTGATCACCGCCGAATACAAGATCAACTATCTGCGGCCGGCCGTGAACGGCACGCTCGTCGCCCGCGCGAAGCTCGTCTACGCGGGCCGGCACCAGGCGACCTGCCAGTGCCACGTGTTCGTCATCGACGGCGATCACGAGCGGCTCGTCGCGATCGCGCAAGGCACGATCAACCGCGTCGGCGACGGCAAGATGCCGGATGCGCCGGTGGAGACGGCGTGAATTGCTGCGTCGGCAAGCATCGATGCCGCGACGCCTGTCGCGCTAGCGTTTCATCGCAGCCAGATAGACCGCATCACGCTCGCGGCGGCCCACCGCGACCACCAGCACGATGACTTCCGCGTCGCGCACTTCGTAGACGAGGCGATAACCGACACCGCGCAGCTTGATCTTGTAGCGATCCGGGTGGCCATGCAATTTGGCTGACGGGATACGAGGATGCGCGAGCCGCTCGGCGAGCTTGGCCTTGAATTGATCGCGCACGGTGCGATCGAGCTTCCCCCTTCAATGCAGGCTCGAGAAAGGCGAGATCAAAGGTCATTCAAATTGACCTTGACGATCTTCTCCCTGGCGCGCGAATCGGCCAACGCATTGTCGTCGGTGTCTTCCAGGCGTTCGACCATCGCCTCCCACGTCTTCGCGGGAATGCAGTAGAACGCGGGTTCGTTGTGATTCAGGAGGCGACCGGAAAACCCTCGCCCGCGGCAACGGTTCCCATCGGATTCCGCTTCAGCTCCGAGACGCTAGCCAGAATGGTATGAGGCATATCTGCTCTTTCTCCAATCGAGCGCCGATTGTACTTAATTTGATACGAGACTAAGCACCAAAATTGACACTCTGATGCACTCGACACTCGACCGTCGACGAACGGAAACCACCTCCTGAAAGACAGCCCTAGTCTGTCTCATCCCCCGCCAACGGCAAAAACCGCGGCGCCACCCGCGCCCGCACGTTCCCGTGCTCATCGGTCCGATAGATCCCGCGCGCCGCGTTGTGCGGGTGCACGGCCGCGTCGACCACGCTCAGCACCGGCGCGAAACACGCATCGGTGCCTTCGAGCAGCGCGCGCCAGTGCGCGGATGGCTGCTGCGCGAACACCTCCGCGAAACGCGCCTTCAGCGCAGGCCAGTGCGCGCGGTCGTACTGCGACGCGGGATCGACGTCGGTCAGCCCGAGCCGTTCGACCAGCAGCGCATAGAACGGCGGCTCGAGCGCGCCGATCGTCACGCATTCGCCGTCCGCGCAGCGATACACGTCGTAGAACGGCGCGTCGTGGAACAGGCTCGGCTGCGCGCCGTCGAGCTGCCCGTTCGCGCGCGCCCACAATGCGAGCGAACCGAGCATCGACACGATGTCGACGATCGCGCCGTCGACCACGCGCCCCGGCCCGCCGCCGCGTACGTCGAGCAACGCGCAGACGATGCCGAACGCAAGCCCGAGCGCGCCGCCCGCATCGCCGACGACGGTCGGCGGCACGCCCGGCCGGCCGTCGCGCGGCGCGGACAGCGACAGCAGCCCGGTCAGCGCGACGTAGTTCAGGTCGTGCCCGGCCGCGGCCGCGAGCGGTCCATCCTGGCCCCAGCCCGTCATGCGCCCGTAGACCAACTTCGGATTGCGGCGCGCGCAAGCGTCGGGCCCGAGGCCGAGCCGCTCCATCACGCCGGGCCGCAAGCCCTCGATCAACGCATCGGCCTGCGCGATCAGGTCGAGCGCGGCGTCACGCCCGGCCGGCGCCTTCAGGTCGAGTTCGACGATCGTCTTGCCTTCGCGCAACAAGTCGCCGTCGCGAGCCCGCAGCGCGTCCGGCGCGCTCGTGCGGCCGGACGGGCGCGCGATCAGCGTGATGCGCGCACCCATGCCGGCGAGCATCCAGCCCGCGAGCGGGCCGGGGCCGAGACCTTCGAATTCGACGATGTGGATACCGGCAAGCGGTGCATTCAATGACATGGCGACCTCGCTGAACTGCAGTCGGGACAGGAGCGGCGAAACTTTCCGATTCTATGCGAATGCCTGCGCGCACCGGCTTCGCGACCAGCGCCTGCTCACGCTAGTGACGGGCTTGCGCTGGCCCTAGCGCAACCCGTCGCCCGCCCGCTCCGCCAGCGCCGACCGCATCGCGCGCACGATCGCGTCCCGATGCGGGTCGATCCGCTCGACCGGCCCGGCCACGCCCATCGCCAACGGCAGCCCGTTCCAGCCGTCCGCGATCACCATCGAGATCATCGCGGCGCCCTGCGTCACGGTATGCGCCGAATACGAATAGCCGAGCCGGCGCGTCTGTTCGACCTTGTCGAGCACGACGTCCTCGTCGATCGTCCTGCCCGACTTCCCGATCCGTCGGATGCTGCGCGACACGAGCCGGCGAATCGCGCTGTCGGGCTGAATGCTCAGCAACGCCCAGCCGAGGCCCGACATGCAGATCTCGCGACGCGTGCCGATCGGCGCATAGAACTGCACCGGAATCGAATGCGAGCCCTCGACCGCGTCGATGTACTGCACGTACAGGTCGCTCTGCACCGCGATCACGACCGCCTCGTGCGTGCGCGCCGCCAGTCGCTTCGCGACCGCATGCCAGTGCCGCCGGCTGCCGGCCGCCGAATCGACCAGCGCTTCGCCGAGATTGACGAGCCGCGCGGTGGGCGCATACGCATGGGTTGCATCGTCGTAGGCAAGATAGCCGAGCGTCTTCATGCTGGTGAGCAACGCCGCCGCGCTCGACCCCGGATACCCGCAGCGCGTCGCGATCTCGCGCACGCTCAGCGGCCGCTGCAAGGTGCTGAAGAGTTCCAGCACCTCGAATACGCGCGCCGCGCTCTTGACCACGTTTCCGCTCATCCCGCCCCCTCCGCAGCGACCGGCAGGGGCCTTCCACGTATGTGGAACGGAATTTCCCGCCGTCGACCGTCGTGACGATACTAGGCTTCGGCCCGCGACGTGAAGTCCCGCGGCACAGAACATACGGAGACACCATGGCAGCCTTTTTGATCCGTGAACGGCAGGGCCCGATCCTGACCGTCACGATGAATCGTCCCGACACTCGCAACGCCATTTCGGACACCGATGCGATCGACGCGTTGACCGAATGCTGCGACGAAGCGAACCGCGACGAATCGATCCGCGTGCTGATACTGACCGGAGCCGGCACGACGTTCTCGTCGGGCGGCAACGTGAAGGCGATGCGCGCATTCGTGGAAGCCGGCCCACACGACCCTGCCGCGATCCGGACCAGCTATCGCCGCGGCATCCAGCGGCTCGCGCATGCGTTCGAGCACCTCGAAGTGCCGGCCATCGCGGCGGTCAACGGCGCGGCCATCGGCGCCGGCACCGATCTCGCATGCATGTGCGACATCCGCATCGCCGCCGAGCGCGCGCGCTTCGCGGAGAGCTTCATCGCGCTCGGTCTCGTGCCAGGCGACGGCGGCGCATGGTTCCTGCCGCGGATCGTCGGCGCCGCGGTCGCCGCGGAAATGTCGTTCACCGGCGATGCGCTCGACGCGCAGGCCGCGCTGCGCTGCGGGCTCGTGTCGCGCGTCGTGCCTGACGGCGACCTCCTCGCGCATGCGCACGAACTGGCCGACCGCATCGCCCGCCATTCGGGCAGCGCGCTGCGGCTGACCAAGCGGCTGCTGCGCGAAGGCCGCCACGCAAGCCTCGACACGCTGCTCGACCTGTCGGCGTCGTACCAGGCGTTCGCGCACGCCAGCCCCGAACATCGCGCGGCGGTCACCGCGCTGTTCGCCGCGCGCGACTGAACCCGCGACGCATCGCGACCGTGCAGCCGGCGCAGGCCGGCCTGCCGGCCCGCCGAATCCACATCGAAGGAGACATCGTCATGACCAGCAGCAACGAAGGCGCACTCGCAGGCGTGCGCGTGGTGGACCTGAGCCGCGTCTATGCGGGGCCGTTCTGCGCGCAGACGCTCGCCGACCACGGCGCGGACGTCATCAAGATCGAACCGCCGCAGGGCGACGAAACGCGCGACTGGGGGCCCGCGATGCCGAACGGCATCTCCAGCTACTACTGGGGGCTCAACCGCAACAAGCGCAATCTCGCGCTCGATCTGTCGCATCCCGACGGACGCGACGTGCTGTTGCGCGTGCTCGAAACGGCCGACGTGCTGATCGACAACTTCAAGCAGGGCACGCTCGAACGCTGGGGCATCGGCTACGAAGACTGCCTGCGCGCACGCTTTCCGCGCCTCGTCCACTGCTCGATTTCCGGCTACGGCACCGACGGCCCGCTCGCGCGGTTTCCGGGCTACGACGCGGTCGCGCAGGGCCTCGCCGGCTTCATGTCGATCAACGGCGAGCCGGGCGGCATGCCGCTCAAGGTGCCGTTTCCGGTCGTCGATTACGCGGCCGGCCTGAGCGCCGTCTCCACCATCCTGATCGCGCTGGTCGAGCGGACGCGCTCCGGCCTCGGACAGCACGTCGACATCGACCTGTTCAGCACCGCGCTGTCGATGCTGCATCCGGTCAGCACGAGCTGGATGGCGACCGGCGACGTGCCCGTCGCGACCGGCAACGTGTACGGCGCGATCGCGCCGTACGGCGTCTATCCGTGCAAGGACAAGCCGGTTGCGACCGGCGCCGGCAACAACCGCACGTTCGCGCGGCTCGTCGACGCGCTCGGCGTGCCCGAGCTGGCGCGCGATCCACGCTTCGCGACCAATGCGCAGCGCGTCGCGCATCGCGAGGCGCTCGACACGCTGCTCGGCCAGCTGACCGCCGAACTGCAGGCGGACGAGGTCGTCGAGCGGCTGATGCACGCCGGCGTCGCGACGGGGCCGGTGAACACCGTGGCCGATGCGTTCGGCCATCCGCAGGCGGCGCGCAACGCGATGTTCGTCGACACCGATACGTACACCGGCGCGGGCATCCCCGCCAAGCTGTCCCGCACGCCCGGCGCGATACGCCGGCCGCCCCAGCCGTTCGCCGCCGACACCGACGCCGTACTCGACGCATTCGGGATCGACGCGGCGCGCCGCGACGCGCTGCGGCAGGCTGGCGTGCTGCACGACACGCGGGCGGACGTGGCCGGGAGCGCGTCATGACCACCCCGCGCTTTGCTTCACCGGCGGGCGACGATGCCCCGTCGATCCTGCGCGACGACGCCGACGGCATCGCGTGGCTGACGATCCATCGCCCGCACGTCGCCAATGCGCTGTCCGCCGACGCGATCCGCCGCCTGTGCGACGAGCTCGTCACGCTCGACGACAACCCGTCGATTCGCGTCATCGTGATCCGCGGCGCGGGCGAACGCGCGTTCAGCGCGGGCGTCGATCTCGGCGACCCCGAGATCCGCGGAATGCAGCCGATGCGTGGGCTCGCACGCAACGTGCACGAGCTGATCCTGGAGCTGCGCAAGCCGACCATCGCGGCCATCAACGGCTACGCGATCGGCGGCGGCTGCGAAATCGCGCTCGCGTGCGACCTGCGGATCGCCGCCGATCACGCGACCTTCGCGTTGCCCGAAGCGCGGGTCGGCATGGGTGCGAACTTCGCGAGCGTGCTGCTGCCGCGCATGTTGCCGCACGCGATCGCGATGGAGCTGCTGTTCACGGGCCGCCGCTTCGACACGGACGAAGCGCAGCGCGCCGGCCTGCTGAACCGCGTCGTGCCCGGCGCCGCACTCGACGACACCGTGCGCGAGCTCGCGCAGACGATCGTCGCGAACGCGCCGCTCACGATCCGCCGCATCAAGGAAACCGCGACGCGCAGCCAGGGGCTGCCGGTGGCCGCCGCGCTGCGGCTGGACGTCGGCCCCGACGTCTACGCCAGCGAGGACCGGATCGAGGGCGCCCGCGCGTTTCTCGAGAAGCGCAAGCCGGTGTTCAAGGGACGCTGAGCCCGGCGCCGCACCGCAGCACCCGCGCGCACCGCTCCCAGAACGCGGGCGCGTCCAAAAAACATGGACGGAGACACCTTCATGCAACGGAAAGCATTCCTGGTCGGCGCGTGCGTGCTGTGCGCCACGCCGGCGCACGCGTCGTCGGTCACGCTGTACGGGATCGTCGACAGCTACGTCGAATTCGATCGCATCGGCAGTCTATCGAGCATGCGGCAAAGCGGCGGTGGCGCGTCGACGAGCCGCTTCGGCCTGACGGGCGTCGAGGATCTCGGCGGCGGCACGTCGACGAAATTCGTGCTGGAAAGCGGTTTCTCGCCGGCCGACGGATCGTTCCAGGGCGGCACGCTGTTCTACCGGCAGGCGTACGTGTCGCTGCAGAACACGCGCTACGGCGACCTGCGGCTCGGCCGGCAATACACGCCCGCGTTCTACGTCGTGTACGACGGCGATCCGTTCGGACTCAACGAACGGCTGTCGCCGCTTGCGCTGCTCGCCACGTCGACGGACACGATCACGAGCAACACGACGCCGCCGATTCCGCGCTTCAACCAGGCGGCGTCGTACCTGAGCCCCGACTGGAACGGCCTGCGCGTGATGGCCACGTACGGCTTTCCGACGCCGAACGCGCTCTCGACGCAGGCTGGACGCAACTACGGCGCCGGGCTGCAGTACCGGATCGGCGGGCTGTACGTCGGCGCCGGCTTCCAGGGCGATACGTCGGCCGGCAACCTCGCACCCGTCATCTCCCCGTCGACGACCCGCCACTACGTGTTCGCGGCCAACTACGCGTTCGCGCGCGTCAAGCTGTACGCCGCGTTCCTGTACGGCGTCGGCACGGCCGCGCGCCTGCCCGCGTTCTCGACCGCGAGCGTCGGCGCGTCGATCAACGTCGGTGCGCTCGATCGCGTGCTCGTGTCGGTGGTGCGCCGCGACGTGAAGGGCTCGGCGAACGACGCGACCGCGCTCGGCGTCGGCTACGACCATCCGCTGTCGAAGCGGACCTCGCTCTACGCCCGCTATCTCTACATGAAGAACGGCGGCGACGCCCGCAATACCGTCGTCGCCGGCCTGCAGCCGCAACCGGGCGGCACCGAGCAGGTGTTCGCGCTCGGCATCGTTCACCGCTTCTGACGGAGTGCCCATGGCCTCGACCCTTTCGACCCACCCGGCCGCCGTCGACGACGGCGCGACGCAGGCGCTCTATCGCCGGATCTCGCGCCGGCTGCTGCCGTTCCTGATCCTGTGCTACACGCTGTCGTTCATCGACCGGATCAACATCGGCTTCGCGCACGCGCAGATGGCCGCCGAACTGCACTTCTCCGACGCCGTCTACGGGCTCGGCGCGGGCATCTTCTTCATCGGCTACATGGCGTTCGAGATTCCGAGCAACGCGTGGCTCGCGCGAATCGGCGCGCGCCGGACGATTGCCCGGATCATGGTGCTGTGGGGCCTCGGCTCGGCCGCGACGATGTTCGTCACGACGCCCGCGCAGTTCTACGCGTGCCGCTTCCTGCTGGGCGTGTTCGAGGCCGGCTTCTTCCCCGGCATCCTGTTCTATCTCGGCGCGTGGTATCCGCCGCGGCAGCGCGCCAAGGCGTTCGCGCTGTTCATGACCGCGCTGTATCTCGCGGGGTTGATCGCCGGCCCCGTGTCGGGCGCGATCCTGTCGTACTTCGACGGCGTGGGCGGCCTGAGCGGCTGGCAATGGCTGTTCGTCGTCGAAGGGCTGCCGAGCAGCGCGCTCGGCCTCGTCGCACTGCGCTTTCTCGACGACCGGCCGGACGACGCCCGCTGGCTGTCGGACGCCGACAAGGCCGCGCTGCGCGCCGCCCACGCGCAGGCCGAAGCCGATACGCCGGCCGCGAACGCGGCGCGGCCGTTGCTCGCGCATCGCGATTTCTGGCTGCTGTGCGCGGCCAATTTCGCGATCGCGGCCGCCGGCTACGCGCTCGTGTTCTGGATGCCCGTGATCCTGCATCGCGGCGGCCTGCATGGCGCGATGCAGATCGGACTGCTGTCCGCACTGCCGTACCTGTGCGGCATCGTCGGCATGCTCGCGATGGGCTGGCGCACCGAGCGCCGGCGCGAATGGCGCAAGCACGGCGCCGTCGCGATGCTCGCGTGCGCGGCGGCGCTCGCCGGCCTCGCGAGCAGCGCCGGCACGTCGCATCTGATGATCGCGCTGTGCATCGCGGTCGCCACGCACGCCGCGGCACTGCCCGCGTTCTGGGTGCTGCCGGGGCTCGCGCTGCCGAAGCGCTCGATGGCGGTCGCGATCGCGGCGATCACGATGACCGGCGCGATCGGCGGATTCGCGAGCCCGTTCCTGATGGGCGTGCTCAACACGGCCACCGGATCGATGCGCGGCGGCCTCTATTTCAATGCCGCGCTGCTGGCGGCCGGCGCGCTCGCGTTGCTCGGCACGCTGCGCGCCCGCGCGGCGCACGCGAACGCCGGCTGACGGCGCGCCTTCTTTCTCTCCTGAACGGACCACCCTCATGAATTTCGAACTCGAACTCGAACACCGGATGATCCGCGACCTCGTCGCGCGTTTCGTGAAGGACGAACTGATTCCGCTCGAAGCGGCGGTGATGGCGCGCGAGGCCGACGGCCAGCGCTTCGGGCTGCTCGCCGACGAACGTGCGCACCTCGACGAACGCTCCCGGCAACTCGGCCTGTGGGGACTCGACGCGCCGCTCGACGCGGGCGGCTCGGATCTGCCGGCCGTCGCGATGGTCGGCGTGAACGAGGCGATCGGCACGACCGTGACCCCGTACATCCTGCCGCCCGACTCGCCGAACCTGCGGATGCTGTGCGATGCGGCCGACGCGGCGCAGCGCGCGCGCTATCTCGACCCGTACGCACGCGGCGCCACGCGTGCCGCGATGGCGATCTCCGAGCCGGGCGCCGGCTCCGATCCGGGCGCGCTGTCGACGACCGCCGTGCGCGACGGCGACGGCTGGGTGCTGAACGGCCGGAAGATCTGGATCAGCCACGCGGCCGAAGCCGACTGGACGATCGTGATGGCGCTGACCGATCGCAGCAAGGGCAAGCGCGGCGGCATGTCGGCGTTCATCGTCGATCGCGACACGCCGGGTTTCGTCATCGAACGCAGGATTCCGATGATCGGCGGGCTGTCGACCTACGAAATCGCGCTGGAAGACTGCCGCATTCCCGGCGCGCAACTGCTGGGCCGGGAAGGCGCCGGCTTCGCGCCGATGCAATCGCGGCTCGCGAACCGGCGGCTGGAGATGGCCGCGTGGTGCATCGGCCGCGCCGAGCGCGCGGTCGCGCTCCTGTGCGACCATGCGAAACAGCGCACGACCTTCGGCGTGCCGCTCGCGGAGCGCCAGGCGGTCCAGTGGTGGGTCGCCGACGCGCTCACGCAGATCCACGCATGCCGCCTGATGACTTACGAAGCGGCCGCGCGCGTGGATGCCGGGCAGGACGCCCGCACGCAGATCTCGATGGTCAAGGTGTTCGCGACCGAAATGGCGTCGACCGTCATCGATCATGCGATGCAGACGCTCGGCGCGATGGGCATGACGAAGGAAATGCCGTTGCAGCAGATGGCCAGCGAGGCGCGGCTGATGCGCATCTTCGAAGGCCCGACCGAGGTGCACCGTTGGGTCGTCGCACGCAGCGTGCTCTGACCGCGGCGCGCCGCCCACTTCCACGATGGAGCCCTGCGTTGAACACCCTGCCTCTCGTCGATCCCGAAATCCGCCCGCTGCTCGAGACCTGGCCGACCGTCACGCTCAGCGCCGACAACCTCGCACAGTCGCGCCAGCGCGTGCTGCCGCTGCCGCCGCCCGATCCGGCCGGCAGCACGCTCGAACGCCGCACGGTACCCGGCCCGGCCGGCGCGCCGGACGTCCCGGTCCTCGTCTATTTGCCCGACGGCCACGCGCGCCCGCTCCCGGCGATCGTCCACATGCACGGCGGCGGCTACGTGCGCGGCGCGGCGAAGGAGCTCGAAGCGGTGCACCGGTTGCTCGTCACACACCTCGGCTGCGCGCTGATCTCGATCGACTATCGCCTCGCGCCGGAAACGGTGTTTCCCGGCGCGATCGAAGACTGCTACGCGGCGCTCGCATGGGTGTTCCGTCACGCCGATACGCTCGGCATCGACGCCGCGCGTATCGGCGTGGCGGGCGAAAGCGCGGGCGGCGGACTGGCCGCCGCGCTGGCGCTGCTGGCCCGCGACCGCGGCGAATTCCCGCTCGCGTTCCAGCACCTGATCTATCCGATGCTCGACGATCGCACCTGCACGCGCCCGCCGCATCCGCATGCCGGCGAATTCATCTGGCATGCGGCCAACAACCGGTTCGGCTGGACCTCGCTGCTCGGTCACGCGCCGGGCATCGACGGCGTGTCGCCGTACGCGGCGGCCGCGCGCGCCACGCGGCTCGACGGCCTGCCGCCCACGTTCCTGTCGATCGGCTCGCTCGACCTGTTCCTCGACGAAAATCTCGACTATGCGCAGCGCCTGCTCCGCGCGGGCGTGCCGACCGAACTGCACGTGCTGCCCGGCGGCGTACACGGATTCGACATCGTGCCCGGCGCGCGGGTCTCGGAAACGGCGCGCCGCCTCAGCCACGACGCGCTGCGCCGTTTCCTGCACGGCTAACGAAAACGACGCGGGTGGCCGAAGCGGCCCGCATCCGCGCCGATCCCAACGGCAACGATCAGAACGCATCCCCCGGCACCCGCACCCACCCTTCCATCAGCACGCGCGCGCTGCGGCTCATGATCGCCTTCGTGACGGTCCATTCGCCGTTCTCCCGCCGCGCTTCCGCCCCCACGCGCAGCGTGCCCGACGGATGCCCGAAGCGCACCGCGTTGCGTTCGCCGCCGCCCGCCGCGAGATTGACGAGCGTACCGGGGATCGCCGCGGCCGTGCCGATCGCGACCGCCGCCGTGCCCATCATCGCGTGGTGCAGCTTGCCCATCGACATCGCGCGCACCAGCAGGTCGACGTCGCCCGCGTTCACGCGCTTGCCGCTCGACGCGACGTAGTCGGCCGGCTTCGCGACGAACGCGATCTTCGGCGTATGCTGCCGCGTCGCGATTTCGTCGAGCGTGTCGATCAGGCCCATGCGCAGCGCGCCGTGCGCGCGGATCGTCTCGAACTTCTCGAGCGCCTTCGGGTCGCCGTTGATCGCGTCCTGCAGCTCGGTGCCCGTGTAGCCGATCGCTTCCGCGTCGACGAAGATCGTCGGGATGCCCGCGTTGATCATCGTCGCCTTCAGCGTGCCGATACCCGGCACGGCCAGGTCGTCGACGAGGTTGCCGGTCGGGAACATCGAGCCGCCCGCGCCTTCCTCCTCGGCGGCCGGGTCCATGAATTCGAGCTGCACTTCGGCGGCCGGGAACGTGACGCCGTCCAGTTCGAAGTCGCCCGTCTCCTGCACCGCACCGTTCGTGATCGGCACATGGGCGATGATCGTCTTGCCGATGTTCGCCTGCCAGATCCGCACGGTCGCGACGCCGTCGCGCGGCACGCGCGCCGGATCGACCAACCCGCCGCTGATCGCGAACGGGCCAACCGCCGCCGACAGGTTGCCGCAGTTGCCGGTCCAGTCGACGAACGCCTTATCGATCGCGACCTGACCGAACAGGTAGTCGACGTCGTGGCCCGGCCGCGTGCTCTTCGACACGATCACCGTCTTGCTGGTGGACGACGTCGCGCCGCCCATCCCGTCGATCTGCTTGCCGTACGGGTCGGGGCTGCCGATCACGCGCAGCAGCAGCGCGTCGCGCGCGGCGCCCGGCGCCTGCGCGGCATCCGGCAGATCCTGCAGCCGGAAGAACACGCCCTTGCTGGTGCCGCCACGGATATAGGTCGCGGGAATCCTGATTTGAGGAATATGAGCCATGTTTGCGTAATCCCTGTGTGCGCCGGTCAAGCCGCCTGCGACGATTCGAGGAAGTCCTGCGCGAAACGCTGCAGCACGCCGCCCGCCTCGTAGATCGACACTTCCTCGGCCGTATCGAGCCGGCACGTCATCGGCACCTCGACGCGCTCGCCGTTCTTGCGGTGAATCACGAGCGTCAGATCGGCGCGCGGCGTGCGCTCGCCGATCACGTCGAAGGTCTCGGTGCCGTCGATGCCGAGCGTCGTCCGGTTGGTGCCCGGCTTGAACTCGAGCGGCAGCACGCCCATCCCGATCAGGTTCGTGCGGTGAATCCGCTCGAAGCCTTCGGCGGCAATCGCCTCGACGCCCGCGAGCCGCACGCCCTTCGCGGCCCAGTCGCGCGACGAGCCCTGGCCGTAGTCGGCGCCGGCCACGACGATCAGCGGCTGCTTGCGATTCATGTACGTCTCGATCGCTTCCCACATCCGCATGACCTTGCCTTCCGGCTCGACGCGCGCGAGCGAGCCCTTCTTCACCGCGCCGTCGACGACCGCCATCTCGTTGACGAGCGTCGGGTTCGCGAAGGTCGCGCGCTGCGCGGTCAGGTGGTCGCCCCGGTGCGTCGCGTACGAGTTGAAGTCTTCTTCCGGCAGGCCCATCTTCGCGAGATATTCGCCGGCCGCGCTATCGAGCAGGATCGCGTTCGACGGCGACAGGTGGTCGGTCGTGATGTTGTCGCCGAGCACCGCGAGCGGGCGCATGCCCTTGAGCGTACGTTCGCCGGCCAGCGCGCCTTCCCAGTACGGCGGACGGCGGATGTACGTGCTCTGCGCGCGCCAGTCGTACAGCGGCGCCGCGCGTTCGCCCGCGTCGGCGCTGCGTGCGAACATCGGCTCGTAGACCTTGCGGAACTGCTCGGGCTTCACGCTCGACGCGACGATCGCGTCGATCTCCTCGTCGGTCGGCCAGATGTCCTTCAGCGTGACGGGCTTGCCATCCTGATCGTGGCCGAGCACGTCCTTCTCGATGTCGAAGCGGATCGTGCCGGCGATCGCATACGCGACGACGAGCGGCGGCGACGCGAGGAACGCCTGCTTCGCATACGGGTGAATGCGGCCGTCGAAGTTGCGGTTGCCGGACAGCACGGCCGTCGCGTACAGGTCGCGCTCGACGATCTCCTGCTGGATCTTCGGGTCGAGCGCGCCCGACATCCCATTGCAGGTCGTGCACGCGAACGCGACGATGCCGAAGCCGAGCTTCTCGAGCTCGGGCAGCAGGTTCGCCTCTTCCAGATACAGCTCGACCGCCTTCGAGCCGGGCGCGAGCGAGCTCTTGACCCACGGCTTGCGCGTGAGGCCCTTCGCGTTCGCGTTGCGTGCGAGCAAGGCGGCGGCGATCACGTTGCGCGGGTTGCTGGTGTTCGTACAGCTCGTGATCGCGGCGATGATCACCGCGCCGTCGGGCATCTCGCCCGGCTTCTCGTCCCACTGGCCGGCGATCCCGCGCGCGGCGAGATCGGACGTCGGCAGCCGCTTGTGCGGGTTCGACGGGCCGGCCATGTTGCGCACGACGCTCGACAGGTCGAACGTCAGCGTGCGCTCGTACTGCGCGTTCGCGAGCGTATCGGCCCACAGGCCGGCCGCCTTCGCGTAGGTTTCGACGAGCTTCACCTGCTCGTCGCTGCGGCCCGTGAGGCGCAGGTAGTCGATCGTCTGGCCATCGATGAAGAACATCGCGGCCGTCGCGCCGTATTCAGGCGCCATGTTCGAGATCGTCGCGCGATCGCCGAGCGTGAGGCTCGCCGCGCCTTCGCCGCGGAACTCCAGGTACGCGCCGACCACCTTTTCCTTGCGCAGGAACTCGGTCAGCGCGAGCACCACGTCGGTCGCGGTGATGCCGGGCTGACGCTTGCCGGTCAGCTCGACGCCGACGATGTCGGGCAGGCGCATCCACGACGCGCGGCCGAGCATCACGTTCTCGGCTTCGAGCCCGCCGACGCCGATCGCGATCACGCCGAGCGCATCGACGTGCGGTGTGTGGCTGTCGGTGCCGACGCAGGTGTCCGGGAACGCGACGCCGTCCTGCGCCTGGATCACCGGCGACATCTTCTCGAGATTGATCTGATGCATGATGCCGTTGCCCGGCGGGATCACGTCGACGTTCTCGAACGCCTTCTTCGTCCACTCGATGAAGTGGAAGCGATCCTCGTTGCGACGATCCTCGATCGCGCGGTTCTTCGCGAACGCGTCCGGGTCGAAGCCGCCGCACTCGACGGCGAGCGAGTGGTCGACGATCAGCTGCACGGGCACGACCGGGTTCACCTTCGCCGGGTCGCCGCCGCCGTCGGCGATCGCGTCGCGCAGGCCGGCGAGATCGACGAGCGCCGTCTGGCCGAGGATGTCGTGACACACCACGCGCGCCGGGAACCACGGGAAATCGCGTTCGCGCTTGCGCTCGATGATCTGCTTCAGCGAATCGGCGAGGATCGCCGGATCGCAGCGGCGCACGAGGTTTTCGGCGAGCACGCGCGACGTGTACGGCAGCGTGTCGTAGGCGCCGGGCGCGATCGCGTCGACCGCGGCACGCGCGTCGAAATAGTCCAGCGACGTGCCGGGCAGGGGTTTGCGGTTGGCGGTATTCATGATGTGGGGCGGAATTCGAGGTAAGACGTGCCGCACGCGCCGGCCGCCCGCATCACGGGCGCCGACGTGCGCGGCAGACGATCAGCGCTTCTCGATCGGCACGAACTGCAGGTCTTCCGGACCGGTGTAGTTCGCGCTCGGACGGATGATCTTGTTGTCGATGCGTTGCTCGATGATGTGCGCGCTCCAGCCCGACGTGCGCGAGATCACGAACAGCGGCGTGAACATCGCGGTCGGCACGCCCATCATGTGATACGACACCGCGCTGAACCAGTCGAGGTTCGGGAACATCTTCTTCGCGTCCCACATCACCGATTCCAGGCGCTCGGCGATGCTGTACAGCTTGGTATCGCCCGCTTCCTTCGACAGCTTGTGCGCGACGCCCTTGATCACCTTGTTGCGCGGATCGGAGATCGTGTAGACCGGATGGCCGAAGCCGATCACGACTTCCTTGTTCTCGACGCGGCGGCGGATGTCGGCTTCGGCGTCGTCCGGCGAGCTGTAGCGGCTCTGGATCTCGTACGCGACTTCGTTCGCGCCGCCGTGCTTCGGCCCGCGCAGCGCGCCGATCGCGCCGGTGATCGCCGAGTAGATGTCCGAGCCCGTGCCCGCGATCACGCGGCCCGTGAACGTCGACGCGTTGAATTCGTGCTCGGCGTACAGGATCAGCGACGTGTGCATCGCCTCGACCCACGACTTCGACGGCGTCTTGCCGTGCAGCAGGTGCAGGAAGTGGCCGCCGATCGAGTCGTCGTCGGTTTCCGTCTCGATGCGCTTGCCGTTGTGCGAGAAGTGATACCAGTACAGCAGCATCGAGCCGAGCGACGCCATCAGGCGGTCGGCGATGTCGCGCGCGCCCGGCAGGTTGTGGTCGTCCTTCTCCGGCAGCACGGTGCCGAGCACCGACACGCCGGTGCGCATCACGTCCATCGGGTGGGCCGACGCCGGAATCTGTTCGAGCGCGGCCTTCAGCGCGCTCGGCAGGCCGCGCAGCGCGCGCAGCTTAGTCTTGTAGGCGGCCAGTTCCGTCAGGTTCGGCAGCGTGCCGTGCACCAGCAGGTGCGCGATTTCCTCGAATTCGCACGATTCGGCGACGTCGAGAATGTCGTAGCCGCGATAGTGCAGGTCGTTGCCGGTCTTGCCGACCGTGCACAGCGCGGTGTTGCCGGCCGTCACGCCCGACAGCGCCACCGACTTCTTCGGCTTGAATGCGCCTGCGGCGGCCGGTGCTGCTGCGTCTTTCGTCTCGCTCATGTTGTCCTTCTCCAATGGGTATCGGGGGGTGCGGGCCGCGTTACTTCTTGCCCTGCGCGAACAGTTCGTCGAGCTTGCGCTCGTATTCGTGATAGCCGAGGAAGTCGTACAGCTCGGCGCGCGTCTGCATTGTCGGTACGGCCGCCTTCTGCGTGCCGTCGCGGCGCAGCGTCTCGTAGAAGTTCAGCGCGGCCTTGTTCATCGCACGATACGCGCCGCAGCAGTACAGCGCGATGTCGACGTTCGCCTCGCGCAGTTCGTCGACGGTGAACAGCGGCGTCGAGCCGAACTCGGTCAGGTTCGCGAGGATCGGCACCTTCACGGCGGCCTTGAAGCGGCGGTAGTCGTCGAGCGTCTTCATCGCTTCCGGGAAGATCATGTCCGCGCCGGCTTCGACGTACGCGACCGCGCGCTCGATCGCCGAGTCGATCCCTTCCGCGGCGGCCGCGTCGGTGCGCGCCATGATCACGAACTGGTCGTCGGTACGCGCATCGACCGCGGCCTTCACGCGATCGACCATTTCGTCGATCGGCACGACTTCCTTGCCCGGGCGGTGGCCGCAGCGCTTCTGGCCGACCTGGTCCTCGAGGTGCACGGCCGCGACGCCGGCGTTGATGAACGAGCGGACCGTGCGCGCGATGTTGAACGCGCCGCCCCAGCCCGTGTCGATGTCGACCAGCAGCGGCAGATCGGTCGCGTTGGTGATCCGGGTCGCGTCGATCAGCACGTCTTCCATCGTGCTGATGCCGAGGTCGGGAATGCCGAGCGAGTTCGCCGCGACGCCGCCGCCCGACAGGTACACGGCCTTGAAGCCGACGGCCTGCGCCATCTTGGCCGCGTACGCGGTGATCGCGCCGACCACCTGCAGCGGCTGCTCGGCCGCGACTGCCGCGCGGAACTTCGCGCCGGCGCTCTGAAGATGCGTATTGCTCATGAACGGCCTCCTGATGGAATGCCCGATAACAGCAAGGTCCGGGCCAGCTTGCGGAATGTCGCTAACCCACTGATTCTTAAGCAAGCGCCTTCAGCATTGCATCGCCCGTCGATTTCAATTTGGCAATTCCATGTTTCAAAAATGAAATCGTGCGCGCATAATCGGCCGTCATGGACCTCTCCTCGACCAAGGCCGTCGGCCCGGCCGACCGCGCCGTGCGCCCGCGCATCTGGGCGATGGGCATCAGCCGGCTGCGCGAGCTGTTTCGCGAGATCGCCGGCGAATTCGACGAACGCGCCGACGTGCGGATCGTCACGCGCGCCTACGAAGATGCGCTGAGCGCGATCGCCGAGGCCGGCACCGCGCGCCCCGACGTGATCGTCGCGGCCGGCTCGAACGGCGGCTTCCTGAAAACGCGTGCGCAGGTGCCGGTGGTGGTCGTGTCGCCCACCGGCTTCGACGTGATGCAGGCGCTGGCGCGCGCGCGGCGCGACGCAGCGCGGATCGCGCTCGTGAGCGCCGGGGAAACGCCGCCCGAGGTGCGCCGCTTCGTCGCCGCGTACGGCCTCGACGTGCAGTTTGCGTCATATCAGTCCGCCCAGGAAGCGGAGGCCTGCGTGCACGACCTGCGCGATCGCGGCATCGAGACGATCGTCGGCCCGGGCCTCGTCACCGATCTCGCGGCCAGCGTCGGCATGGGCGCGGTGTTCCTGTATTCGCATGCGTCGGTGCGCAAGGCCGTCGAGACGGCGCTCGAAGTCGCGTATGCGACGCACGCCGAGGCGTTCCGCCGCCAGCGGCTCGATACCCTGCTGCAACATCTGCGCGACGGCGTGGTCGCGCTCGACGCGCACGGCCGCGTCGAAGCGATCAACCAACGGCTCGCGTCGGCGCTCGGGGTCGAACCCGCGGCGGCCGTCGGCCGCGCGCTCGTCGATCTGCGTCCCGAGTTGCGCACGCTACGCGGCGAGGACGGCGACGCGCTCGCGACCGTGCGCGGCGTGCGTTACGTCGTGCATCGCGGGCCGCTGGTCGATCGCGGCGTCACGTCGGGCAGCGTGCTCACGTTCCAGGAATCGCGCGCGGTCGAACGGCTCGATCGCGCGTTGCGTTCGCAACCGACCACGCAGCAGTTCGCCGCCCGTTACGCGCTCGACGACGTGGTCGGCGCCTCGGCGCCGATGACGCGCGTGCGCGAGCTCGTGCGCCGCTACGCGAAATCCGATGCGACCGTGCTCGTGCTCGGCGAGAGCGGCACCGGCAAGGAGATGATCGCGCAGAGCCTGCATGCGCTGTCCGCGCGGCGCAGCTATCCGTTCGTCGCGGTCAACTGCGGCGCGTTTCCCGAAGCGCTGCTCGAGAGCGAACTGTTCGGCTATGAGGAAGGCGCGTTCACCGGCGCGCGACGCGGCGGCAAGACCGGCCTGTTCGAGGCCGCGCACCGCGGCACGCTGTTTCTCGACGAGATCGGCGAGATGCCGCCGTCGCTGCAAAGCAGGCTGCTGCGCGTGCTGCAGGAGCGCGAGGTGATTCGCCTCGGCTCGACCGAGCCGATCCGCATCGACGTGCGCGTGATCGCCGCGACGCACCGGCCGCTGCTCGCCGCCGTCGAGGCCGGCACGTTCCGCGCGGATCTCTATTACCGGCTCAACATCCTGAACATCGGCCTGCCGCCGCTGCGCGAGCGCGCGGCCGACATTCCCGCGCTCGCGGCGACACTGCTCGTGCAGGCCGCGCGGCGCGAGCCGCGGCTCGCCGAACGCGTGCGCGACACCGACGACGCGCTGCGCGTGCTCGACGCGACGCAAGCGACGCTCGCGCGCTACCGCTGGCCCGGCAACGTGCGCGAACTGCAGAACGTGGTCGAGCGGATCGCGGTGGAGCTGGCGGAGGCAGTCGACGAAAGCGATCCGGGCGCCGCGTGCGCGGCGCTTGCCCCCGGTGCGCTGCACGTGATCGCGCCCGAGCTGTTCGCCGCGCCGCTCGATGCGGCCGGCGCCGCCGACGACGATGCGCAGACGCTGCAGGCGCGCCGCCGTCGCGCGGAAGCCGACGAGATCCGCGCGGTACTCGACGCATGCGGCGGCGACCGCGACCGCGCGTGCGCGATGCTCGGCATCAGCAAGACGACGCTATGGCGGAAGTTGTCGGCGAAATAGGTGCGAGGTTCGGGCCGCCCCGTCATTCGGCCTTGTGATAGTGGCGATACGCCTTCGCGCGATTGCCGCACGACGACATCGAGCACCAGCGTCGGCTGCCGTTCTTGCTGTCGTCGATGAACAGCCACTGGCATGCATCGTTCGCACAGCGCTTGACCTTCACGAGCCGCGCGCCGCCGAGCAGATCGATCGCCGACCACAGCACCGGGCTCAACAGCCCCGCGAGCGTCGCCCCCGACGCATCGATCCGCCACGCATAGCGGCCGTCCACGCGCGCCAGCGCAACGCGCGGCGACGCCTCCGCGAGGAAGCCGCCGAGCAGCGCGAGATCGTCGGGCTGCGGCTCGCGTTGCTCCGCCTGCGCGTGAAAGAGCCGGTATAGCGCCTCGCGCAACGCGAGCGCCCGCGCAAGCATCGCCGGCTCGTCGCCCGTCTCCTTCTCTTTCGCCTTGTCGGGCACGCGACATGCGTCGACCAGACCGGCCGGCACGCCCGCCTGTTCGCGACACCACGTCAGCAAGTCGTCCAGCCGGCCGAAGGTTTCCGTCGGCGGATCGCTGCCGCGCCAGTACAGCGTGTTCGCGAAGTCAAGGCTCAAGGTCTCGGGCGGCGCCGGGATCAGGCAGTCGATCGTGACGGAAGGTTGCGTTTTGCTCATGACGCGATCGTATCTAACCACCATGCCGGTTGACAAGCGCCCAAGCGATTTCTAACATAACCGGCATGGTGGTTAAAAACAGGCTTCGCTGCACCGACGCCCCTTCAATCCAAGGAGACACAGATGATCGATCGCTTTTCGTTCAGCGTTATCCACACCGTCGCCGGCCGCACGTACGAGGCGACCACGCTCGGCGCGCTTCGCTACAAGCGGCTGGCATGGTGCCTCTAGACAGGTTTGCCGTTCTGACGTCCCCCTCAGTTCAAGGAGAGCCAAAGATGATCGACCACCTTTCATTCGGCGTTGCCCATATCGACCGCAGCCGCACCTTCTACGACAGCGCGCTCGGCGCACTCGGCTACAAGCGTCTGTATAGCGACGACAGCGCCATCGGGTACGGCACGACCGAGCCCGAGCTGTGGTTGCAGCACGCGGCCCGGCCCGTCGTCGCCGATCCCGAATCGGGGATGCACCTGTCGTTCAAGGCCGCGTCGCCGGTCGAGGTCGATGCGTTCTACCGTGCCGCGCTCGCACACGGCGGCAAGGACAACGGCGGGCCCGGCAAGCGCGAACACTACGGCCCGGGCTACTACGCGGCGTTCGTCGTCGACCCCGACGGATATCGACTCGAAGCGCACTGCGAACTCGACAACGTCGTTTGATCCGCTTCGCACCGGCGCGAACAAGCGACAAGGGCCCGATTCCGCCTCGCGCGGAATCGGGCCCCTGGTTTTGGCTACATCGTCGTTCGGTACGCGCCGGTTATCGTCGGCGGTCATGCCGACGGGTCGGGCAGCATGGCCAGCGCGCGGGTGACTACGTCCAGGAGCCGACCCGCGCCGCTCACGCGCTTATTGCGCGTCGCGCGTGCGCTGCAACTGCTCGCCGAGCCCTTCGATGCCGAGGCGCACCGTCTGGCCAGCCTTCAGGAACACCGGCGACGGCTTGACGCCCATGCCGACGCCCGGCGGCGTACCGGTCGTGATCACGTCGCCCGGCTGCAGCGTCATGCAGGTCGACAGATAGGCGACCAGCTGCGCGACGGTGAACACCATCGTGCGCGTATTGCCGTTCTGATAACGGTGGCCGTCGATTTCGAGCCACAGGTCGAGGCGCTGCGGATCGGGCACTTCGTCGCGCGTGACGAGCCACGGGCCGATCGGGCCGAACGTGTCGAAGCCCTTGCCCTTGTCCCACTGGCCGCCGCGCTCGATCTGCCATTCGCGCTCGGACACGTCGTTGACGACGCAGTAGCCCGCGACGTAATCGAGCGCGCGCGCTTCGTCGACGTCCTTGCACTTCGCGCCGATCACGACACCCAGCTCGACTTCCCAGTCGGTCTTGACCGAACCCTTCGGGATATCGATGCCGTCGTTCGGGCCGCAGATCGAACTCGTCCACTTGCCGAACACGACCGGCTCCTTCGGCACCGGCATGCCGGCTTCGGCCGCGTGGTCGGCATAGTTCAGGCCGATGCCGATGAACTTGCCGACGTGACCGACGCACGCGCCGATGCGCGGCTCGCCGGACACGAGCGGCAGCGTGGCCGGATCGATGGCGCGCAGCCGCGCGAGACCGGCGTCGGACAGCACATCGCCGGCAAGATCCGGCACATGCGCGGACAGGTCGCGAATCCGGCCGGCCGCGTCGAGGATGCCAGGCTTTTCCTGGCCGGACGGGCCATAGCGAAGCAGTTTCATCGTGCTTAACCTCTGTTGTCGAATGGGACAGGATACCGGCCGACGCAGCCTTTCGCAGCCGCGCGCCGGACTGATCGTCGATCGTCGACTGCACGCGTCGGCGCCGCATGCGGCAGTCGACGCGCGAGGGTCGCGCGGGCGCAGCGATCGCGGCGCCGTACGCCAGTAGGGCGCGCATCGAACGGGCGGCCGCCGGTCTGCGCATCGGCGACGACGGCCCGGCATCCGCGACGCGTGCCGGCCCATGCCGGCCGGCTGCACGCGCGGCCGCACCGTCGCTGGCCCGCCAGCCTTTGTACCATCGGCCGCGCGCCGTGAAATGGCGCGCGACGGATACCGACTATTGGTGCGCCTGCCGACGCTGCGGCGCAGCACGCGCTGCACCGGCGCCGATCGATCGGCTGTCGTTCGGGGCAGCGCCTGCCATCGGTGCATGAATACTGGCTATTCGGGGTGCCCCTGTCATCGAAAACGTTTGACCATCCGTTCTTGTCCGGTAATGATCGGTAAAAAGACGCTGCATTGCACACCGTATGTTTATTGCTAAGCTCATACGAATGGCTTTCACCGCCATACGCGGGCCCGCTCCTATACGCGTGCAGAACCGGCCAGCGTGCGTCGCCAACCGATCGACGGTAATCCCCCAACCTCACATCGACAATGCAGACAACCAACGACCCGCTTCCCGGCTGCGACGCACGGGAATCGATGGCCGCTATCGACCGCTATCGCGCACCCGCGCTCGACAAGGGCCTCGACATTCTCGAACTCCTGTCCGAGCAGAAGGAAGGACTCACCCGCACCGAAATCACGAAGGAACTCGGCCGTAACGCGAGCGAAATCTACCGGATGCTCGAACGTCTCGTCGCGCGCCGCTACGTGATGCGTTCGACCGGCGGCGACCGCTACACGCTCAGCCTCAAGCTGTTCGCGCTTGCGCACCGGCATCCGCCGATGAACCGGCTGATCGCCGAGGCGCTGCCGCCGATGCAGCGCTTCGCGGATGCCGCCGAACAGTCGTGCCACCTGTCCGTCTACGATCGCGGCAACATGCTCGTGATCGCGCAGGTGGACGGGCCCGGCCCATGGGGCGTATCGGTGCGACTCGGCTCGCGCGTCGGGCTCGCCGATACCGCGTCGGGACGCATGCTGCTGGCGTTCCAGGGCCCCGAGCAACGCGCACACATGCTGGCCGAGCATCGCAAGGTCAAGGGTGAAGCACCGCTGAACGAGCAGGAACTCGCGAATGCGTGCCAGTCGATCCGGCAGTCCGGCTACCTGCGTCAGGACAGCCGCCAGGCGTACGGCGTGACCGACCTGACCGTGCCGATCCTCGGGCCGGCCGGCCATGCGATCGCGGTGCTGACGTGCCCGTACATGCGGCGGATCGATGCGCACATGGCGCCGTCCGTCGACGTGGTCGTCGACGCGCTGCGCGACACAGCTGCCCATCTGTCGATGTGCCGCACCGAGGCCTGCTGACGCGCGGGTTCCCCGGCAAAGCGCACCGGGCACGGCGCAGCGGCACCGACTCCGGTTGCGCGCAACGCCCGCGGTGGCCGATGCGCGATGTCGCATCGGCTACCCGCGGCGCTACGCTAGAATAGCGGCCCTCTCAAAAACTACGGCGGCCGGTTGTCGCGGCCGTCGTGTCCGATGGATGTCATGGCCAAACTTCTGAACGATCAAGAATTCCAGCGTTTCTCCGAACTTCAGCAGAAGCAGGCAAGCTTCACGATCACGCCCGAGGAAGCGGACGAGCTGCGCGACATCGTCGCGCGCGCGCAGAAGAAGCGCGACGATCGTGCCGCCGCAATGCAGGCGATCGAGAACTACATCGAGCAGTTCGACATCACGCCTGACGAACTCTTCTCGCCCGAGCAGATCGGCGACGCGGCGCGTACCTACGGGCTCATCACGGCGACCAAGAAAGAACGCACGCTGCCGCCGTCGATCACGTTCAACGGCAAGCCGTACCAGTGGACCAAGACGCTTCCGGACGACGTGCGCAGCGCACTGTTCGACGCGTTCACGTCCGGCGAGTCGGTCAAGCGCTTCATCGCGATGCCGAAAGACACCGCGCGCTGCGCGCTGACGATCGCCCGCCTCGAGCGCGAAACCGGTGCGGTCTATGCTGATCCGCACCTCGAGGAACTCGCGATTTCGCGCGACCAGGTGAACGACGCGGCGTCGAAACTCGCTGCGTGAATGTAATCACGGGCACGGTTCCTGCGTGCCCGTACCCCCGCGTGACGCCGGCATTGGCCGGCGCCGCCCCCGCGGGAGCCGTGCATTCGCATGCTCCCGAAAAAGCTCACCTCAGCATCCCGCAAGCGCTCACCACAGCCTCCCGTAAAAGCTCACCCAAGGCTCCCGGAGACGCTCACTGACGCCTCCCGAACGTCCTCACCGATCGCTCCCGCAAGTGCTCACCGGGGCGTCCCGGAAAGGCTCACCGCCCTCTCCCGCAGGTGCTCACCGGCCGTTCCCGGGAAGGCTCACCGAAGGCTCCCGTATCGGCTCACCACGCTGTCCCGGAAAAGCTCACTCGCCGCTCCCGAAAAGTCTCACCTTGATGACGGCTTCGAATTTGCAAGGCCGGAATATGGCCACGCACGTGTGCAAGCACATCGCTTGAAACGGCTACCGAGGGTGAACGCAGGATGAATGTCGGCAGCACGTGACGAGCATCGCAGGACATCGCGCGCTTCGCGGTATCGCTGCGATCGACGGGTTCGACACGTTCGCAAGCGCTTCACGCGGGAGGCTGGCTCAAAAGCTTTGCATTCCTGAGTTAACTTCCGACATGGCGAAACGTCAGGACGCATTGCCGCCATGCGCTACCCTCGAGCATCGAACCACAGGGTGACGCCTACGGCTGCAACTTCATCCTGAAACCCACGACGCCGGGTTCCTCCGTCGTCGACACCGCAAACCCGCATGATTTCGCGAGCGAGATCATCGCCGAATTCTCGCGCAGCGCCTCGCCGACCATCCAGGCGGTGCCGCGCGAGCGGGCGTAGTCGATGATGCGGGTCATCATCAGCCGGCCGAGCCCCTTGCCCTTTTGATCGGGCCGTACCGCGATCGCGAACTCCGCCGTCTCGTTGTCGGGATCGGCAACCGCACGCGCCACCGCGAGCGTATGGTCGCGCCCCGACACATCGGTAAACGACACGATGAAAGCCATCTCGCGGTCGTAGTCGATCTGGGTCATGCGCGCCACCTGTGAATGATCGAAGCTGCGCACCGCGCCGAAGAAACGCATCCGCAGATCTTCCGGCGTCATCGCACCGAGCAGTTCGTTGTGTGCGGCCTCGTCCTCCGGACGGATCGGACGGATCGTCACCGTCTCGCCACGCCACTCGAGTGTCTGCTCGAGGTGTCGCGGATACGGCATGATCGCGAGCCGGCTGCGCCCCGAGGCGAGCGTGATGCGCGGCGCGATCACCCATGCGCGGTCGGACAGCACGCGCAGCGTGACCGACATCGCCACCACTTCCCGCACGTCGCAGACGACCTGCGACAGCGCCGTCAGCGCGTCGAGCGTCGGCTCGACGGGCGTGCTGCGCGCATACGGCGAGCGCTCCATCACCGCGCGGGCGAGCACGGTGTTCAGCGGCGGCAGGCCGTAGACGACGAACGGCGCCGATACGCCGTCCGCAGGCGGCACGGCATAGCGAAACACGGGACCGAAATTCGAATCGTCGTACATGTCGATCGTGATATCGACGACCTTCTTGCCGGCCGGTTCGTTGGGCTGCTCGCCCTGCAGACCGAAATGGGACAGCCAGCGCAGCGCGGCTTCGCCGGCCAGTTCATGCTGACCGGCTTCGACCAGGCGGCGCGCGTCGGCCTGGGCGGACGCCACGCACTCGGCCGGCTGCGGCGGCGTGCCCTCCGGCGTCTGCATCAGCAGTTGGCGCCCGAGGTTGTAGTCGACGAGACGCGCATACGCGCGTGCGAGCCGCTGCGGCGTCGTGTGCACCGGAATGCCGTTCGCGTGCAGCGCATCGCGCGTCGCCGCGTCGACCGCGCCGAAGAAACACGCGAGGATGCCGCGATGCGCGTACTGCCGCGAGTCGATCAGCGTGCGCGCGACCGAATCGGCCGGCGCGCTGTGCGAAGTGGAATGGACGACGAACAGC
>NZ_BBSK01000117.1:0-28666 GCF_001319805.1 Burkholderia sp. E168m22 | reverse complement strand
GATCGCCGCCGCAAAGTGCTCGGGGTGTGCATCGTCGCCCAGCGTGAGCGGATTGCCGGGCGCCGCGAGATGCGGCAGCGCGGCCGCGACGGCCGACGTTGCGGCAGGCGACCAGTCGGTCAGCACGTCACGCACCTCGGCCACCGCATCGACCGCGAGTTTCGCCACGCCCGCGTCGCTCGTCACGAGCGTCGCCGCCCCTCGCGCGGTGACGCGGCCGACGCCGAGCGTCTCGATTTCGTCGAGCAGATCGTCGAGCGCATCGACGCGCACCATGCCCGCGCGCTGGAATGCCGCCGTGTAGAGCGCGTCGCCGGGATCGGCACGGCCGGTGCGCAGCGCGAGCACCGGCTTGTTGCGTGCCGCCGCGCGCGCCGCCGACATGAACTTGCGCGCCGCGCGCACGGTATCGAGCTCGAGCAGGATCGCGCGTGTGCCGGGATCGCTCGCCAGATAGTCGAGGACATCGCCCGCATCGACATCGGATTCGCTGCCGAGCGCGACGACGTGCGAAAAGCCGAGGCCCCGCGCATCGGCCCAGCCCAGCACCGCGTTCGTCAACGCATTCGATTGCGACACCCACGCGACGCCGCCCGATCGTGCCGTGTAGGCAGGCGCGCCGAAATGCGCATGCCGCGCGGGCGACAACACGCCCAGGCTGCCGGGCCCGACGATACGGAGCACGAACGGCTTCGCCGCCTTCAGCATGCGATCGACCGCAGCGCGATCGGCGTCGGTGCGCGCCTCGCCGACGATCACCGCGACGCGCGCACCCAGCTCACCGAGCTTGCGCACGATGCCGGCCCAGGTCGCGGGCGGCGTGCAGATCACGGCAACCGACGGCGGCGCGGGCAACCGGTCGACGTCGGAAACGACCGCATGCCCGTCCAGCTCGCGATATTTCGGATTCACGGGCCACACGGGCCCCTGGAACGCGCCGTCGAGCACGCGCGACCACACCATCGCGCCGATACTGCCCGCGCGCGACGACGCGCCGACGACCGCAACGGACTTGGGCTGGAACAACGCATCGAGATGGCGAACGGTCACATCGGCTCCCTGCGGTGACGAAAGACGACACGATCGGCTTGCGGCCGGCGGGCCGCGCGCCAATCGACGCGAACCCCAAGCATAGGCGAAGCGCCTGCGACTGCCTATATGCCGAATGGCCGACTATTCGACGGACGTCAACGCTCGCACCATGGACTGCAACACACGCGGCCCCGCATCACGGCGCCGCACGCACGATGCACGCAATGCGGCACGACGCTGCAGCCGCTTTCTCAAAGGTGAGGATTTACAGGAGCCATGGTGAGTATCTTCGGGAATCGCACGACACACCGCGCCAACACGCGAAAGGTGATGAAAATCGGCACCATGCATGCACCGCGAAAATCGCGAATGCCAATGCGTGTGCGTTACGTCATTACACGCTTGTTTACGGAAATTCCCCGCAATATGCGGCCGGATCGCAGCGAATTCGCAAAACAGGAGCCGTTAATTGCGCGACATTGCACTTCAATTCGGCGGGGAAAATCGCATGGCGGCCGCACCAAAACAAAACGGTGCGAAGGCCGGAAGGCCGTTCGCACCGTCAGTCGGTACACGAAAGGTGAGGATTTTCGGGAGTCAGTCCTTGATCAGGAAACGTCCGCGATTCTTGCCGAGCCATGCCGGCGCGCGCCCGCGGCCACTCCACGTTTCGCCCGTCTTCGGGTTCAGGTACTTCGGCGGCAACGTGCGCTTCGGCTTCGCGGTGGCAGCAGCAGTACTCGATCCTGCGGGGCGAAAACCGAGCTCTTCCGGCGTAATGTCGTATTCGTCGATTTTCGCGCGGATATGCGCAATCGCGTCGGCAATCGCCTTTTCGCGTTCCTTGTCGATCTTTTGCTGAAGCCGTTCGAGCTGCGCGCTCAGTTGCCTGTAGGTCGCCATATGGATGGGACTCCGTGAGTGTTATTCGTGAAAAACAAGTGACTCAAAGCAAACAGAAAAGCGCTTCGCCCGATCGTGGTCTCCTCAACCGGTCAGGTCGGGATCAATAACCGCTCTTCTTCTTGCATGCGAAGAGAAGATTTCGCACGGCGTCATCCGTCGATTGCTGGATCACGTCGAAATCGCCGTTGCACATGGCCCGGGCATTGTCCGTGCAATTGCTCCAGTCGTTGCCGGTGCATTGCACCTGGGTGGTCGGGCGCCCGTCCGAAGTGAACAGCGGAGCACCGCCGCCGCACCCGCCGAGCCCTGCAACCAGAGCCAACATCACGGCCACCCGAGGCCACCGACAAACCGACGCAAGCATGTGTTTCATTGTGGTTCCCGTCAACCTTTTTTTGAATGTGGCGAGTATGCCATGGGCGGCCCTTCGACCGTCAGTCCGGCGTGCGGTCGGGTTGCCCGCGCGCCTTGTACGGCAAGCGCTTGCGCGGATCTTCGGTGATGCGAACGAAAACCTGCTCCACGTCCGGAAGCGCCTCGAATTCGCGTTGCAACGCCTGGCGATCGAGCGTCGTATCCGCGCATCCCTCGACGTAGATGAAACGTCGCTGCACGGTGATCCACAGGCTCGTGCCGCGCAGATGATCGGAGCCCGCGAAGTGTGCCTTCGCCGCATCGGCGATCGACGCGTCATACATATAGGAGTTCGGCTTCGTGCAGCGATGCGCGAGCCAGCAGGTCGTGCCGCGTTCGGCGCGGTAGTGCGCATCGTCAGTCATCTCGGCGCGCGTCATCCACGGGCCGAGCGGCAACGGGCATTCGGCCACGTCCTGCGACAGCGCGACGAACGGATCGTTGTACCAGTTGCGCCGCGCGTCTGGAGCGTCGGGCCCGTCGATGTTGCTGGCCTGCGCGAGTGCGGCGCTCGCCAGCACCATGGTCAGCCATCCTGCGATGCCGATTCGCTTCATCGTGATCTCCTGTTCGATGCATTACATCGGGAAGCACCGGCCTCGCCGATCGGCCTACCGGTCGATGCCCAGCGCCGCCAGTTTCTTGTACAGCGTCGCGCGGCCGATGCCGATACGCGCAGCCGCGTCGACGACCTTGCCGTCACAGGCCGCGAGCGCATCGGTCAGGAACTGGCGCTCCCACGCCGCCAGTGCATCGGCATACGAGACGGCCGGCGCACCGGATGCCGTCGGGGCATCGCCCGCGCGCTGCTCGGCCGGCACCGCGCCAACCCGCTGCGCCGGCGCAGCGCCGTCCGGCGAAATGCGCACCGGCCCGAGAAACGGCGCGAGCGCGCGCGCATCGATCACCGAGCGATCCGACAGCATCAGCGCGCGCTCGAGCGTATTGCGCAACTCGCGCACGTTGCCGGGCCACGGATACGCGCACAGCATCCGCAACGCATCGTCGGTCAGTTCGCAGTGTGCGGCGCGCCCGTGCTGCGCGGCCAGCTCCTCGAGCGTCGCGTAGACGAGCGCCGCGATGTCGGAAGCGCGTTCGCGCAGCGGCGGCGCATGGATCGTCAGCACGTTCAGCCGGTAATAGAGATCCGCGCGAAAACGCCCAGCCGCCACCAGCGCCGGCAGGTCGGCCGACGTGGCGGCGATGATGCGCACGTCCGCGCGCACGATCCGGTTCGAACCGACCGGCTCGAACTCCTTGTCCTGCAGCACGCGCAGCAGCTTGCCCTGCAACGGCAGCGGCATGTCGCCGATCTCGTCGAGAAACAGCGTGCCGCGATCGGCCAGTTCGAACTTGCCGACGCGCCCCTTGCGATCGGCGCCGGTGTACGCGCCGGGCGCCGCGCCGAAGAATTCGGTTTCGAGCAGCGTGTCGGGAATCGCGGCGACGTTGACGGTCACGAGCGGCTGCAGCGCACGCGCCGACGCCGCGTGAATCGCGTGGGCGAGCAGTTCCTTGCCGGTGCCCGTCTCGCCGAGCAGCAGCACCGGCGAATCGACTTGCGCCGCGCGGCGCGCCTGGCGCTTGGTCTCGAGGCTCGCGGCACTCGTGCCGACGAAGCTCGCGAACGTGTATTTCGCGCGGCGCGCCTGCGCGAGCGAGCGCTGCGTCGCGATCAGCTGCTGCTGAAGCTGCGCGTAGCGGGAAAAAATCGGCGTGAGGGTCTTCAACTGGTCGAACAGCGCGAAGCCGATCGCGCCGACCGTTTCGCCGGCCTCGTTCTTCAACGGCAGGCGCGTGACGACGAGCGGCTCGCGGCCCGTCTCCATGATGTCGAGCAGGATCGGCTGCCCGGTCGACACGACTTCCCGCATCAGACTGTTCGGGATCACGGCCTCGCAGTCGAGGCCGACGGCCTGCTGCGGATCGGCGAAACCGAAGCGTGCCGCGTAACGCTCGTTCATCCACACGACGCGCGCGTCGCGATCGACGACCACCGTGCCCGCACTCGAATCCTCGAAGGTCCGGAATAGCGACTCGGCGGCGCGCCGCAGCACGTCGCCGTAGTTGACGGGCAGGCGCGCCCAGTCGTTCATCATCGTGTCTTCGTCTCCGTATATTGTCGGCCGGATGTCTCCGGAACGAGACGGATTATCTCACTCTGGAGACACGTCGCAATCCATTGTCGGGGAAAGCCCTGCCCGATTTCGAGGGTCGACCGAACGGCCAAATCGTCTCCAGCTGGAGACGTTTTATGTAGAATCGTCAGACCTGCACCGGCGCGGGCCCGCCGGCCGCCGGCGGGCCCATGTCCGGCGGCGCAATCCGGCCGATGGCACGAAACCTGCACGAACCCGAACTGGTCCGCGGCGCATCGCGCGATCGAACAACAACCAAAGCCATTCCAAGCTTTTAGGAGACTCCCTTGTCTTTCGTGATCGTCCTCGCCGCGCTGGCGTTCCTGATGTTCGCCGCGTATCGCGGCTACAGCGTGATCCTGTTCGCGCCGATCGCCGCGCTCGGCGCGGTGCTCCTGACCGAACCCGCCGCCGTCGCACCGGTCTTCTCCGGCATCTTCATGGAAAAGATGGTCGGCTTCGTCAAACTGTATTTCCCGGTCTTCATGCTGGGCGCCGTGTTCGGCAAGGTGATCGAACTGTCCGGGTTCTCCGAGTCAATCGTCCATGCGGCGATCCGCTACATCGGCCGCTCGCGCGCGAATGCGGTGATCGTCGCGGTGTGCGCGCTGCTCACCTATGGCGGCGTCTCGCTGTTCGTCGTGGTGTTCGCGGTCTATCCGTTCGCGGCCGAACTCTATCGCCAGAGCAACATTCCGAAACGGCTGATGCCCGGCGCGATCGCACTCGGCGCGTTCTCGTTCACGATGGATTCGCTGCCCGGCACGCCGCAGATCCAGAACATCATCCCGACCACGTTCTTCAAGACGACCGCCTGGGCCGCGCCCGCGCTCGGCACGATCGGCTCGCTGTTCATCATCGTCGTCGGCCTCACGTATCTCGAATGGCGCCGCCGTTCCGCGATGGCGAAGGGCGAAGGCTACGGCACGTCGCTCGTCAACGAGCCGGAGCGCGTCGAGGCGAAGGCGCTGCCGCATCCCGCGCTGGCGATCCTGCCGCTGATCCTCGTCGGCGTGTCGAACTTCGCGTTCACGAAGTTGATCCCGCAGTGGTACGGCGCCGCGTCGTACACGGTCGCGCCGGAAGTGCTGCCGGGCGTGCACGCGCCGGTCACAACGTCGATCAAGACGGTCGTCGCGATCTGGTCGGTCGAGGCCGCGCTGCTGCTCGGTATCGTGCTGGTCGTGCTGACCGCGTTCAAGCGCGTCAGCGGCCGCTTCGCCTCCGGCTCGAAGGCCGCCGTCGCCGGTGCGCTGCTCGCCGCGATGAACACCGCGTCGGAATACGGCTTCGGCGGCGTGATCGCCGCGCTGCCGGGCTTCCTCGTCGTCAGCGACGCGTTGAAGAGCATCCCGAACCCGCTCGTCAACGCGGCCGTGTCGGTCAGCTCGCTCGCAGGCATCACGGGCTCGGCGTCCGGCGGCATGAGCATCGCGCTCGCCGCGATGTCGGACCTGTTCATCAAGGGCGCGCAGGCGGCCAACATTCCAATGGACGTGCTGCACCGGGTCGTCGCGATGGCGAGCGGCGGCATGGACACGCTGCCGCACAACGGCGCGGTCATCACACTGCTCGCGGTCACGGGCCTCACGCACCGCGAGTCGTATCGCGACATCTTCGCGGTCACCATCATCAAGACGCTCGCGGTGTTCTTCGTGATCGCCGTGTACTACGCAACGGGGCTCGTGTAAGCGTCGGCATCCCAGGCGGCGCGTCATTCGCCGCCTGCCCTCGCCCTTCAAGATCGGACCGCATGCGCACCGGAACGGATTCCGGAATGCGCATCCGGTCCGATTTCATTTCGCTGCCCGTCGAATCAGGCCAAATCCCCGCCGCAGCGCTTGTACGCGCCCGGCGGCCCCCCGGTCATTGCATAGCCTGCGCCCTTACTCGCCCATTGTTACCGGCAGCAGAACACTGCGTTGGGCGCGATCGCATTTTTCGCGCGGCCGCCCCGGCCTACACTGGTTTCAACGTCGCACGGCGCTTCAACGAACGAAGCGCTGCGATTCACCTGAATCGTGGAGGTCCCGATCATGAAGCGCCTGATCCAAGCCGTTGCCATCGCCCTGGCCGTCTCGGCCCCGTTCGCCGCGCAAGCCCAGTCGAACCAGCCGCTCACGCGCGCGCAGGTCCACGCCGAAGTCAAGGCGCTCAAGCAGGCCGGCTTCCAGTCGAGCGACTGGTTCTATCCGGCCAGCATCGTATCCGCCGAAGCGAAGATCGCCCGCGAGCACGACGCCGGATACGGCAGCGATCGCGGCGCATCGTCGGAATCGGGCCGGTAATCCGTCGTCCAGCCCGCCCGACGATCCTTCCCCGCGTCGTTACGCCTTCACGGGCTGGATCAGCTTCGTGCATGCCGCCGCCTGCGGATCGCCGGCCGGCAGTTTCCCGCACACGCCGTCGAACTGCTTGACGACCGACCTGACCGACGCATCGTGTGCGCCGCTGCCGCGCCAGCGGTTCAGCTGCGTGACGACCTTGGTCAGCGCGCGCAGGTTCGCGCCGTAGAACGCGTCCCGGGTCTTGTCGGCCTGCGCGAGCACACTGGCGGCAATCCCTTCGATGCGCGCCGAATCGTCCGGCGCCAGTTCAACCGCATTCGCGAAGTAGGTCGCGCCCCAGCGCAGCTTCGTCGCCGGGCCGCTCGCCGCGTCGTACGCCTTGCGATACCAGTCGAGCGCGGCCGCCTTGTCGCCGCGCGCCTTCGCGTTCGCGGCCAGCCCCGACATGAAGTAGTACGGCGTGGACGAACGCGGCAGCTCGGCCTTCAGCAACGCATCCGATTCGTCGTACAGCCCCGCGTCGGTCAGCGTGTCCGCGCCTTCGCTGACGAGCGCCTGCCGCTCGTATGCATTCGCCGCGCCCTGCACCGATGCGGCAATCTGCTTGCGCGCGGTATCGGCGAGCGCCGGTGCGGCGAGTGGTGCGCCCTTGCGTGCGTCGCCGCGCGCGAGCAGCACGCGGCCGTGCAGCGCCATCAGCCGGTCGATCGACGACAGCGTGGTGTCGGTCGACAGGCGCGCCAGCGCCGTGTCATACGCGCCGCGCAATTTCGTGCGCTGCGCGTCGTCGCCGCCGAGATACGCGACCACGCGCGCGGGTGCGGCGACCAGCACGTCCGAATCGGCCCGCGACAGCGCGGCATCGTGCAGCACCGTGCGCAGCGAATCGGCGAGCGCGGCCTTGTCGAGCGCGCCGGCCTGCGTCGGATCGTCCGACGCGGCGACCACCGCCGACTTCAGCGCGAAGCGCGCCGATTCGTCTTTCGCACCGGCCGCCCGCGCGCGTTGCGCGAGCGACTGCAGCGTCTGCGCGACACGATCGGCCGGCACCGGCAGCGCGCCGTCGGTATCCCATGAATAGTCGGCCAGCAGGCGCCATTCGTCCGGCGTCAGTGACGCGCCGCTCTTCAGCGCCGTCGCGAGCGTCTGCCGCACCGGATGCGCGGCCGTCATCCCGAGCGACAGCGCCTGCATGTAGCGGTCGAGATCGGCTTCGCCCGGCAGCCGCGTCACTTCGGTGCCGTCGGGACGGAACAGGATCATCGTCGGATAGCCGTGCACCTTGAAACGCTCGCCGAGCTTCTGCGCGCTTTCGGTATCGCCGTCGAGATACACGGGCACGAAGAACGACGAGCGCGTCTTGAATGCCTGCTGACTGAAGATCGTCGACTTCACCTGGTTGCACGACGGGCACCATACCGCGCCCCAGTACAGCAGCAGCGGCTTGCCCTCGCGCTTCGCGAGCGCGAACGCGGCATCGACGTCGCCGTGTTGCCACGCGATGCCGGGCGGCAGATGCGCACCGTCTGGCGATGCGCTCGCCACCGGGGCGCCCGCGGGCGTGGCGGCGGCGAGCGCCGCGCTGGCGGCCACGAACAGGCAGGCGGCGGTGAGATTGCGGAGAACGGTTTTCATCGAAGCGGGTTCCGTTGAAAAAGACGGTTTCAGGGCGATGCCGGGCACGCAACGGGGGCCGTGAAGCGATGACGATGAGGCCGGCCGACAGGCAGCGCCGCGCATGCATCGATACGGAAAAGCGAAGCCGGCCGCAGCGACCGGCAAATCGTTCGACGATACGACGGGTACAGCCGAAGGAAAACGAACGAATTCTCGATTGGATATGACGGGCGGCAGCACGTGCCGCGTGTGCCGTCACGTCGGCGACGGCCAGCCCTTCATTGCCGCGCCTTGATCCGGGCCATGTGATACACGGACGCATGCACGCCGTCGCGTAACGCGTAATCCGGCGATTCGCCTTCGATGCGGAAACCGTGTTTCTCGTAGAGCGCGATCGCCGCGCGGTTGTCGGTGAACACGGTCAGCTCGAGCCGCGTGATGTTCAGCCAGTTCTCCGCGAGATCGATCGCGGCCGCGAGCAGCCGGCCGCCGATGCCGCGCCCGTGACGGGCCGCGTCGACCATCATGCCGAGCGCCGCCGCGTGGCGCCGGCGCGGATTCGGTTCGGGATGCAGGCCGAGATGGCCGACCACCGTGCCGTCGATTTCGGCGACGAGGCTCATGCCGTGCTCGCGCACGCTGTCGAGCCGCTTCTGCCATTTTTCGAGCGACGGAAACGGCTGTTGCAACGTATTCATGTACACCGCGGGATGCGCGGCGATCTGCCGGATCGCGTCGACGTCGTGCGTCTCGCTGTGCCGGATTCTGATATCGGTCATGGGTGGGCCGGGTCCGAAAAGTCACGCCGAAGGCGCGGACTGCGCAGGCGCGCAGCAACGCATCGAGCTTAGCCGATTTCACGCCTTTGAAACACAGGTGTCACGCCGTCGCCAGTCACGTTGCATCCGCAACGAAACGCGCGCGCCATCCACGAAAATCCGGAAAATTCTGACCGGTCACGCCCACGGAGATCGGTAATTTCTTACCGTTTTCAACCCCGCATCGCACCTGAACGAATCGTTGCGCACGCAACGTCACGTGCGCGACATGCGATGTCATTTCTTCATCACGTCCACGTCATGTCGACGCCCTAGACTGGGCGCCGCCGCAGTCCCGCATACGCCGGGTTGGTATGTGTGCCGGCACCTGCCGCCGCGCATCACGAGCGCGCGGCGCACAGGATCGCGACGACGAAGCCGCGGCATCCGCGCGACGTCGGGCGTCGCGTGTCGGGCGCAATGCGTGCCCCGCTGCGACACGCGGCCGCCGCCCCGAACGCGCACGCATCGGCGATCGCCCCGGGGCCGGACGACGCCCGGGCACCCCCAGACGAACGCACGACCGCTCCCACCCTCACAGGACACGAACGCCATGACGTCACGCCGCAAATTCCTTCAGCAGACCGCCGGTTCCGGCCTCGCCGCCGCCGCGCTCTCCGCGTTTCCGCCGAGCATTCGCCGCGCGCTCGCGATTCCCGCCTTCCACGAAACGGGGACCATCCAGGACGTCAAGCACGTCGTGCTGCTGATGATGGAGAACCGCGCGTTCGACAGCTACTTCGGCACGTTCAAGGGCGTGCGCGGCTATGGCGACCGCTTCGCGGTGCCGTCGCCGAACGGCCGCGACGTGTTCTACCAGGCGTACACGAAGGCGACGCCCGCCGCGACCGTGACGCCGTATCACCTCGACGCGCGCCAGGGCAACGCGCAGCGCGCGGGCGGCACGCCGCACACGTGGGCCGACGCGCAGGCCGCGTGGGATCACGGCCGGATGAACCGCTGGCCCGACGCGAAGACGCCGCTGTCGATGGGCTATTACGACGCAGCCGAAGTGCCGTTCCAGCGCGCGCTCGCCGATGCGTTCACGCTGTGCGACCACTACCACTGCGGGATGCACACGGGCACGATCGCGAACCGCCTGTTCTACTGGAGCGGCACCAACGGCCCGAACGGCATCAGCCCGGCCGATGGCAGCCGCGTGAAGATCGCCGCGCTGAACAACCAGTTCAACGGCGGCAACGACATCGGCCCGTCGAGCCAGGGCTGGACCTGGACGACCTATGCCGACCGGCTGCAACAGGCCGGCGTGAACTGGAAGGTCTATCAGAGCCTGATCGACAACTTCGGCTGCAACGAGATGATGAGCTTCCGCCACTGGCGCGCTGCGATCGAGCAGATGCCGGCCGCGCGCCGGCCCGCGTACGTCGCGTCGACCGACATCACGCAGCCGGTGACGGCGGCCGGCGCGTTCTACGATCCGGCGATCGACGATCCGCTGAGCCCGCTCGCGAAGGGCTTCGGCAACACGATGCCGTACGGCTTTCTCGAAACGTTCCGCGACGACATCCGCAACGGCAAGCTGCCGGAAGTGTCGTGGATCATCCCGCCGTCCGCGTACAGCGAACACCCGGGGCCGTCGAGCCCCGCGCAGGGCGGCTGGTACGTGCAGGCCGTGCTCGACGCGCTGACGGCGAACCCGGAGGTCTGGAGCAAGACCGTGCTGCTGGTGAACTACGACGAGAACGACGGCTTCTTCGACCACATGCCGTCGCCGGCCGTGCCGTCGCGCAACGCCGACGGCACGCTCGCGGGCGGCCATACGCTGTCGGCCGCCGACGTCGCGGCCGAGTACCACGACTTCGCGCCGGCCACGTCGAGCCAGCCGGCCGTCGATGGCCGTCCGTACGGCCCGGGCCCGCGCGTGCCGATGTGGATCGTGTCGCCGTGGAGCCGCGGCGGCTGGGTCAACTCGCAGGTGTTCGACCATACGTCGACGCTGCGCTTCCTGGAGAAGCGCTTCGGCGTCGCGGAGCCGCAGATCAGCGCGTACCGCCGCGCGGTGTGCGGCGACCTGACGAGTGCGTTCAATTTCCGCACGCCGAACAACGAGCCGCTGCCGACGCTCGCGGGCCGCACGACGAAAAGCCAGGTCGACGCGCTGAGCGCCGCGCAGCAAACCGCGCCGAAGATCGTGCCGCCCGCCACGCCCGCGCCGCCCGCACAGGCGACCGGCGTACGTCCGTCGCGCGCGCTGCCGTACGAACTGCACGCGAGCGCGCGCACCGATGCCGGCACCGGCACCGTCACGCTGAAGTTCGCGAACACCGGCCGCGCCGCCGCCGTGTTTCACGTCTACGACAAGCTGCACCTCGACCGGCTGCCGCGGCGCTACGTCGTCGAGCCCGGCAAGCGGCTGCACGGCGACTGGGCCGCGCGTGCCGACGATGGCGGTAAATATGACCTGTGGGTGCTCGGCCCGAACGGCTTTCACCGCCGCTTCACCGGCGACCTGAGCCGCTTGGCCGGGGCGCGCGCGCCGCATCCGGAAGTGCGCGTCGGCTATGCGGGCGCGAGCGGCAACCTCCACCTGCGGCTGCGCAACGACGGCGGCGGCACGGTGCGCTTCACGGTGAAGTCGAACCAGGCCTACGGGCCGCTGTCCGGGCGGGGCGGGAACGACGACCACGGTCATGGCCACGGCAACGAAAACGGCAACGGCCATGGCACCGGCACCGCATGGACCGTCACGGTGCGCGCCGGCGACCAGTCCGAACTGCACTGGAAGCTCGACTCGACCGGCCATTGGTACGACTTCATCGTCACCGCCGACAGCGACGCGAGCTTCTCGCGCCGCGTGGCCGGCCGCGTGGAAACCGGCCGCCACTCGGTCAGCGACCCGGCGATGGGGCTCGCCGACCGCTTCTGACGCCACTCGGCGACGCGCGGTGCAGCGCGTGTCGCCGCCCGCGCCGGCGTGGCCGCGAACGCCATTCGGGTACCGGTTTCGGCCGGCGCCCGAACCGGCGGAAACGCCCGCCCGGCGCCGCTCAAACATCAGAAGGATCGGTGGTATAGCCCTCTTTTCGTCCCCACGAAAATGCTCCGTGTCGCGGCCCGTTCGCGTTAAACTGCGTCAAGCTGTATTCAACAAAGACATCTTTGCCGCCACGGCATCCACGACACGAGGATAGGTTCGATGCGCACTACCGGCTCATCCGGGGCAATGACCCTGCTCACCGAACACGACGCGGCCGACGGCCGCGAACTGCGCTCGCTCCGGCTCGAGGCAACGGGCGACGGCAAGAGCGTGCTGCTGATCGAGATCGACGAACGCAAGCCCGGCATCCACCGCGAGGTCCGCTACGAGATCACGCCGGCCGAACTGATCGCGGCGATCCGCTCGCACGGCGCCGAGCTGCCCGGCGAAAACCACGGCGCCGCATCGCTCGCCCGTACGCCTTCCTGATTCCGAACGGTGAGCCGCGTGCAACGCGCCGGCTCACCCACATCCCCCTGCCGCCGTCAGGCGCTTTGCGTCATTCCCGCCGCTGCCTTGAAAAAGGCCGATAATCGGCGCATCTGCATTTCCCGCCCACGCGTTTCCTTTTCGGCCAGCCGTCATGCTCCGTGACCTCGTCGCCCAGTACGGGCCGCTTCTCGTATTCGCCAACGTGCTCGCCGCGGCGGTCGGCCTGCCGGTGCCCGCGATGCCGACGCTCGTGCTGTTCGGCGCGATGTCCGCGATGCACCCGGCGATGATCGGCTCGCAGCTCGTGACGGTCGTGGCGCTGTCGGTGCTCGGCGCGCTGATCGGCGACACGGTCTGGTACGTCGCCGGGCGGCGTTACGGCGGCACGACGCTGAAAACGATCTGCCGGCTGTCGCTGTCGCGCGATACCTGCGTGAAAAAGACCGAGCGCTTCTTCGGCCGCTATGGCGTGCGCGTGCTCGCGGTCGCGCGTTTCATCCCGGGGTTGTCGCTGGTATCGGTGCCGATGGCCGGTGCGCTCGGCACGCGCTATCGCACGTTCGCCGGCTACGACGCGCTCGGCGCCGCGCTGTGGACGATCGTCGGGCTGGGAGCCGGCCTCGTGTTCTACCGGCAGATCGACTGGCTGTTCGCCGGCGCGAGCCGCCTCGGCCGCGCGGTGCTGCTGGTCATCGTCGCGCTGCTCGCCGTCTATGCGGCCGTGCGCTGGATGCGTCGCCGCGCGCTGATCCGCCAGCTCGCGAACGCGCGGATCGGCGTCGATGAACTCGACGTGCTGCTGCGCGACGCCGCCGCCCCGGTCGTGCTCGACGTCCGCTCGCCCGAGCACCGCAAGCTCGACCCGTTCACGATTCCCGGTGCGCAGTTCGCCGACGAGCGCCAGATCGGCGACATCGTCGCACGCTATCCGCTCACGCAAAAGTTCGTCGTGTATTGCTCGTGCCCGAACGAGGTGACGGCCGCGCTGATGGCGAAGCGCCTGCTCGATGCAGGCTTCACCGATGCGCTCGCGCTGCGCGGCGGGCTCGACGCATGGCGCGATACCGGCCGCCAGCTCACGTCGCTCGTGGAAGAGATGCCCGCCGCGAACGATCCCGTGGCGGGCTGGCACAAGCCGGCCTGATCGCACCGATCGCAGGCCGGCCGTGCGAGACAGGGGGCCTTGCGCCCCCTTCCATCAGAACGCGTGCAGCGGCAGGTTCACGACCAGACGGTACTCGGTGTTCGTCGCGTCCGAGTAGTGGGCCGAGCCGGCGTGCCACATCGCGATGAACGTGACCTTCGTGTTCTTCAGCTTGCCGCTCTGGAACGTGTACGACGGGATGAAGCCGAACTCGTGGTGACGGCCCTGCACCGGCGCGCCATTGCTCCAGTAGATGCTCGACTTGCTCGGATCGTTCGCCGCGCCCGCGCTGCCGTCCGCGCCCCAGCCCGTCACGCCCCACACCATCGCCTTGAAGCCCGGCAGGCCGGCGTCCTTGCCGTAGAACGTGTAACGCAGTTGCAGCGATTTTTCGTGCGGCGCGTTGTAGTCGACGTCCATCGAGTTGGCCAGGAAGATGCCGTTCGTTTCGTTCAGGTAGTCGAAGAACTGGTCGCCGAGCACCTGCTGGAAGCCGAGCAGCAGTTCATGCGGGCCATGCTGCGCGGCCAGCGACAGGCTGTACGCGTTGTTGTTGATCTTGCCTTGCAGCGCATCGCCCGTGTCGTGCGTCGAGTAGACGTTGCCGAAGCCGGTCCACTTGATCGTCTGCGGGCTGCCGATGCTGTGCTTCACCGACGCGTAGTACTGGTGCCACACGTCGTCGGCCTGATTCGCGTACAGCGCGACTTCGCCGTTCGGCGAGTAGTCCCACGTGCCGCCGACGTAGGTCAGGCGATTGATGCGCGTGCCGCCGTATTGCGTCGTCAGGTTGGTGAGCGTCGTATGGCCGCGCGCGTCGGTCTTCGTGAAGCTGCCGGCCTCGAGCATCACGTTCTTGAATTCATTGCTGACGAGCGTCGCGCCGAGGAACGTCGGCGGCAGCGCACGGTTGTCGTGCTGCTCCATGAACGGGTTGTCGACGGCCTGCAGACCGTACTTGACCACCGTGTTCGAGATGCGCGCCTTGACGTCGTAGATGCCCGGGTAGGCCCACGCGAGCTGGTTGCCGCCGCCGCCGCCCTTCGCGATGTGCACCATGCTGCCGGCGCCCTGGCCGCCGTCGAGCTTCAGCGCCGCATACAACGACGCATCGAAGCCGATCCCGATCAGGCCGGTCGTGTAGCCCGACTCGAAGTTCGCCATCGCGCCCTGGACCCACGCATGACGATGCGGGCCGCCCTTGTTGTCAAGCACGTCCGCATAGTTGCGGAACAGGAAGTCGAGATGGCTGTCGGCGATGAAGCCGTTCGACTTCGACTGCGCCGACGGCTCGTCGGGCGGCGTGACGGCCTGGCTCGCCTCGGCGTTGACAATGGCGTTCGGGGTCGTTGCCTGCGCAACGGATGCGCCCGACCCGGCGGCCGGCGCGGCCTGCGCGACCGTCAGCGGCGCGGAGGCCGCGTCGTCGGCGTGCGCGACGCCCGTCAGCGACACGCCGGCGAGCGCCGGCAGTCCCCAGGCAAGCAGCATCTTCGATGCCGTCCCGATCGTCTTCTGCTTTTTCATCGTAATAATTCTCGTCTTGTGTTGATATCGTCCACGCCGGTCGCGATCCGCTCCCAGCCCCCCGGCGAGCCCGGCTAAGGACGCGCCTGTACCCGCGGCGCGAAGATCGTTCGCGCCGCACTACCCCTGTTGACCTGCCTTGGTTTTGTTTGCTGCGTTACTTCACGTCACGCCGCGCCCGCGCGGATGCACGCGACGCGCGCCGCCGACCCCTGCCGCACTTCCGGCAGCGGCACGTCCTGCGCGCACGCGTCGATCGCGACCGGGCAGCGCGTGCGGAACGCGCAGCCGGACGGCGGGTTGAGCGGCGAGGGCATCTCGCCCGCCAGCAGCATCGGACGGCGAGCACGCTCGCGCGCCGGCTCCGGCGTCGGCGCCGCATCGAGCAGCGCCTTCGTGTACGGGTGTTGCGGCACGCCGTACACGTCATGCCGCGTGCCGAACTCCATCACGCGGCCGAGATACATCACGAGCACGCGCTGGCTGATGGCCTTCACCACCGCCAGATCGTGCGCGACGAACAGATAGGACAACGACAGTTCGCGTTGCAGATCGCGCAGCAGGTTCACGATCTGCGCCTGGATCGACACGTCGAGCGCCGATACGGGTTCGTCGCAGATCACGAGCTTCGGCTCGCTGATCAGCGCACGCGCGATGCCGACGCGCTGGCACTGCCCGCCGGAAAATTCATGCGGATATCTCAGCAGGTGATGCGCGTTCAGACCGACGCGCTCGAGCATCGTGACCACGCGGCGGCGCACTTCGGCACGGCCGAGGCCGGCGTGGTGCGTGACGAGCGGCTCCGCGACGACCTGCTCGATCGTCATGCGCGGATCGAGCGACGCGAGCGGGTCCTGGAAGATCATCTGCACTTCGCGCCGCATCGCGGTGCCGCGCAGGTGATCCGGCGCCACGGCCTGGCCGCGCCATTTCACGGTGCCGGCCGTCATCGGCACGAGGCCGATCAATGCGCGCGCCAGCGTCGACTTCCCGCAGCCCGATTCGCCGACGAGCCCGACCGTCTCGCCGCGCTTCACGTCGAACGACACGCCGTCGACCGCGCGCAACGTGCCTTTCGGCGACCACGGATAGCCGCCCAGCGGCACGCGGAAATGCACCTTCAGATTCTCGACGGACAGCAGCGTGTCGTCCGTCGCGCCGGCTTGGCGGCGTTCATCGACGCTCATCGCAGACCTCCCGTCAGATCGGCCACGGGCCGGTGGCACGCGCGCACCGCGCCCACGGCGCCATAGGTTTCGAGCGCCGGGCGAGCAATGCCGCAGCGTTCTTCCGCATAGGTGCAGCGCTTCGCGAACGCGCAGCCGGCCGGCGCGGTGCCGGGCATCGGCGGGTTGCCGGGGATCGCGACGAGCGGCGCATCGTCCGCGTCGGTCAGGCGCGGCAGCGCGTTGAGCAGGCCGATCGTGTACGGATGCGACGGCGCCGCGAAAATCGAGTCGGCCGGCGCGTATTCGACGGTGCGGCCCGCGTACATGACCATCACGTCGTCGGCGAGGCCGGCGACCACGCCCATGTCGTGCGTGATCAGCACGATCGCGGTGCCGCGCTCGCGGTTCAGCTCGCGCAGCAGGTCGATGATCTGCGCCTGCACGGTCACGTCGAGCGCGGTGGTCGGCTCGTCGGCGATCAGGATTTCCGGCTCGGAGAGCAGCGCCATCGCAATCATCACGCGCTGCCGCATGCCGCCCGAAAACTCGTGCGGATACATGCGGATGCGGCGCGCCGCGTCGGGAATGCGCACCGATTCGAGCGCCTCGATCGCGCGCTTGATCGCTTCCTTGCGCGACAGCTTGCGATGCAGCTGCAGCGTCTCGGTCATCTGCCGCTCGATCGTCAGGAACGGATTGAGCGACGTCATCGGGTCCTGGAAGATCATCGCGATCCGGTCGCCGCGCACCGCGTTCAGCGCGCGCGTATCCATGTCGAGCAGGTTGTCGCCGCGGTAGCGCGCGGTGCCGGTCGTCGTGCCGTTGCCGGCCAGCAGGCCGAGCAGCGCCATCACGGTCTGGCTCTTGCCCGAGCCCGATTCGCCGACGATGCCGAGCGTCTTGCCGGCTTCGAGCGAGAACGACACGCCGTTGACGGCGTCGATCGGCGGCGCATCCTTGCGCGTGAAGCGCACGCCGAGGTTTTCTACTTCCAGCAGAGCAGCCATTTCAGCGATCCTTCGGGTCGAGCGCGTCACGCAGGCCGTCGCCGACGAAGTTCACGCAATAGAGCGTCACGCACAGCATGACGGCCGGGGCCAGCAGCAGCCACGGCATCGATTCCAGTTTCTGCGCGCCATCCTGGATCAGCACGCCCCAGCTCGTCATCGGTTCCTGCACGCCGAGGCCGAGGAACGACAGCACCGATTCGGTCAGCACGATGTTCGGCACCGAGACCGTCGCGTACACGACGACCACGCCGAGCAGGTTCGGCACGACGTGACGCAGCACGATCGACGCCGGCGACACGCCGATCGCGCGCGCCGCGTCGACGAACTCGCGATTGCGCAGCGACAGCGTCTGGCCGCGCACGACGCGCGCCATGTCGATCCACGAGAACGCGCTGATGGTCAGCACGACCAGCATGAACGAGCGGCCGAACAGGGTCATCATCAGGATCGCGATCAGCAGGTACGGGATCGCGTACATCATGTCGACGACGCGCATCATCACGGAGTCGACGCGGCCGCCCGCGAAGCCCGCGGTCGCGCCCCACGCGACGCCGAACAGGCCCGACACGAGCGTGCCGAGCAGGCCGACCTCGATCGATACGCGGCCGCCGATCAGCGTGCGCACGAGCAGGTCGCGGCCGAGCTCGTCGGTGCCGAACCAGTGCTGGTTCGCCCAGGTCGGCGGCAGGCTGATCGAGCCCCAGTCGCTCGCGGCGGGATCGGCCGCGAGCAGCCACGGGCCGACGAAGCAGGCGAGCGTGATCAGCGCGAGCAGCACGAGGCTGAACAGCGCCGCGCGGTTGTGAAGGAAGCGCGCGAACGCCAGCTCGAGCGGCGAGCGCGAACGCGGCGGCGAATCGGTCTGCACGGGCAGGCCGACGACGGGAGTGGTCGGGGTCATCGCTGTGCCTCGCTCAATAACGGATGCGCGGATCGAGCCACGCGTACGCGAGGTCGACCAGCAGGTTGAACAGCACCGCGCAGACGGTCGTCAGCACGACGAGGCCGAGCACCAGCGTGTAGTCGCGGTTGATGGCGCCGTTCACGACGAGTTGCCCGAGGCCCGGCAGCGCGAACACCGATTCGGTGACGACGGCCGCCGTGATCGACGTGATGCAGACCGTGCCGAACAGCGACACGACCGGCATCAGCGCGGGCTTGAGCGCATGGCGCAGCACGATCGTCGAGCCGGGCAGGCCCTTGGCGCGCGCGGTGCGGATGTAGTTGCTCGACAGCGTCTCGATCATCGAGCCGCGCATCACGCGTGCGAGCAGCGACACGTTGATGAGGGTCAGCAGCGCGATCGGCAGCAGCCGGTACCGCCAGCCGCCGTCGCCCCAGCCGCCGGCCGGCAGCCAGCCGTTGCCTTCCGACGTCTTCAGCAGGATCGCGAAGATCCACACGAGCACGGGGCCGAGCACGAACGGCGGCACGACGTTGCCGAAGTTGCCGATCAGCATCACGAAACGATCGATCACGCTGTCGCGGCGCACGGCCGCGACGGTGCCGAGCAGCACGCCGAGCACGATCGAGATCGGGATCGACACGCCGCCCACGCCGAGGCTCACGGGCAGCGCCTTCTTCACGAGATCGTTCACCGACCAGTCGACGTAACGAAACGACGGGCCGAGATCGCCGTGCAGCAGCGAGCCGAGATACAGCAAGTACTGCTTCCACAGCGGCTCGTCGAGGTGGTACTTCGCGTTCAGGTTCGCGAGCGTCGCGGCGGACAGCTGCTTCTCCGTATCGAACGGGCCGCCGGGCGTGAAATGCAGCAGCAGGTAGCAGACGGTGATGACCGCGAGGATCGTCGGCACCGCCCACAACGTGCGCCTCAATGCGTAGGCCAGCATGATCGCTCCGCTCAGTGCTTGATCAGGTACATGTCCTGCGAAGCACGCATGTCGATCACGTTCTTCAGCGAATAGCCACCGACGTAGGACTTCACGAGACGGTCGGCCGAGTACTGGAACAGCGGCACCATCGGCGTGTCCTTCATCGCCATGTCGTGCGCCTGCGTGAGCAGCGCGGTGCGCGCGTTGTCGTCGAGCTTCTGGTTGCCTTCCTCGACGAGCGCGTCGACCTGCTTGTTGCAGTAGCCGACGGTGTTCTGCGAGCTGCCGCAGCGGATCAGGTCGAAGAACGTCATCGCGTCGTTGTAGTCGGCGAACCAGCCGTCGCGCGCGATCTGCACCTTGCCGTCATGCCGCTGCTTCATCAGCACCTTGAACTCGACGTTCTCGAGCTTCGTGGTGACGCCGAGCTTCGTACGCCATTCCGATGCGGTGAACAGCGCGACCTTCTTGTGCAGGTCGTTGGTGTTGTACGTGAGCGTGAACGACAGCGGCTTCGCATCCGAATAGCCGGCCTGCTTCAGCAGGTCCTTCGCGGTCGCGATGCGCTTGGCCATCGGCCACGACGCCCATTCCGGCGTGAATGGCTGCACGCCCTTCGTGCCGTTCGGCATCAGCCCGTACATCGGCTTCTCGCCGGCCTGCGTGAGCTTCGACGTCAGCACGTCGCGATCGATCACCATCGACAGCGCCTGGCGCACGCGCTTGTCCTTCAGCGCCGCGTCGCTGTTGTTCAGGTAGTAGTAGTAGGTCGCGAGCTGCAGGCCCGGGCGCAGTTCGGCGCCGAACTGCTTGCTGACCTGCTGGAAGATGCCCGACGGGATCGAGTAGCTGTAGTCGATCTGGCCGGCCTGGTACATGCGCATCGCGGTTTCGTCGCTTTCGATCGGCAGGTACGTGACCTTGTTGATCACCACCTTCGACGCGTTCCAGTACTTCGCGTCCTTGGTCGCCACGATGCGGTTGTTCGGCTGCCAGTCGACGAGCTGGTACGCGCCGTTGCTGACCAGGTTGCCGGGGCGCGTCCATGCGTCGCCAAACTTCGTCACCACGTCCTTGTTCACCGGCGCGAGCGGCGCCATCGCGGTCAGTTCGGGGAAGAACGCGACGGGCACGTCGGTCGTCACTTCCAGCGTGTACGGGTCGACCGCGCGCACGCCGAGCGTGGTCGGCGCGGCCTTGCCGGCGATGATGTCCTTCGAGTTCTTGATGAACTCGACGAGGATCGTGTATTTCGAGCCCGTCTTCGGATCGACGAGGCGCTGCCACGAATAGACGAAATCGGCGGCCGTCACCGGCTGGCCGTTGCTCCACTTCGCGTCGTGGCGAAGCTTGAAGATCCACGTCTGCGGCGTCTTGCGCTCCCACGACAGCGCGACGCCCGGCACGACCTGGCCGGCCGCGTCGATGCGCGCGAGCCCTTCGAACAGGTCGAGGCCGATCGTGTTGCCGGTCCACGATTCGATGTGCGCCGGGTCGAGCGACTCGACTTCGGCCGGCACCTGTCGCGTCAGGTCCTGTTGGGGAGCGAGTGCGACGTTCGACGGAACGGTCACGGCGTGGGCGACGGGCGTCGTCAGGGCGAGCGCGGCCAGCACGGCCGACATGGCATGCAAGGATTTCATCGTGGCAGTCTTGAGAAGGTTGTTCGGTGAGCGTCGCGCGGCGGATGCCGCGGATTACGCGTGAGACGCTGACGGGCGCAGCGATTGAGGAGGCCCGTGATTCTCGTATTGCATGTTAGTATTCCTTACATTTCTTTCGACAGGCATTCCGTCGAATGAAACGAAGGAATACCCGTGCGTTAGAACAGTCGCGGCGTACCGACCCAGACCACCACCGACTCGATCTTCGCGGTGTTGACCCAGCTGTGCGGCACCGTCGACTGATAGTGCGAACTGTCGCCGGCCTGCAGGACGAACGTCTTGCCTTCCAGCGTCAGCGACACTTCCCCTTCAATCACGTACAGGAACTCCTCTCCTGCATGTGTCGTCACCTCGGACCGTTTCTGCCCCGGCGGCATCCTCACGAGGATCGCCTCAAGCTGGCGCCCTTCGGACACGTTCGTCAGCCTCGCGAACAGGTTCGCCGAATCGGCAAACCCGAAGAAGCGCAACTGATCGCCTCGGCACACCGAGCGTTCCTCGCTCGGCGTATCCACGAAGTACTGCACCGTCACGCCGAGTGCGTGGGCAATACCGGCCAGCGACGTCAGTGACGGCGACGCGAGCCCGCGCTCGACTTGAGACAGAAACGGCTTCGAAATCCCCGCGGCGGTAGCGGTGTCGTCGAGCGTGCGCTTCAGACGTTGGCGCAACGCGCGAATCTTGCTGCCGAGTGCGACAGCGTCTGCCGATCGCGAGTTTTCAGTGGGGGGAACCATAGCAGGCCGAAAAGTGGTCGTCAAAAAATGTTTGATGGAAAGTAACTAAGTTAATTGGAGATAGCTTAATCTTCGGGTTCGTACACGCCTTCGGCGTTGAGCCCGGTGCACTAAACAGGGCCCGAAGCGCACGAAACGACGCGCTATCTTGCCAGACTCGCAGGCTTCACAGGCAAGCTGCAAGCGGCTCTCCGGGAATTTGCGGAGAACCGGCGTCAAGCTTACAGGTAGATGATGAGACAAATGTTCCTGAAAGCTGCTGCCATATCGGGAGTTTCCCTAAGTGGCGCGGACCCGACGCACCGGACCGGCAAACGTTACCATTCGCGCGCCGGTCGGGGCCGCGCTCCGCCTTCCCAGGTGGAATCCGACCCCGGCCCGGGCTAACCGCCCGACTGCTCCATCGCCGACGCAAGCCTACCCGGCCTCAGTGCTCCGGCGCCAGTTCGACCCCCAAGGCGACGCGCGATCCGCGCCGTCCGTTTCAAACGAGATTGATGATGCACGCACCTGTTTCACAGACCCGATCGTTTACGACGGTCTTCCTCATCGAAATGTGGGAGCGCTTCGGCTACTACGGCATGGCCGCGCTCCTGGTCCTCTTCATGGTCGACCGGCTCGGCTTCACCGACAGCCACGCGAACCTGACCTGGGGTGCATTCACCGCACTCGTCTACGCCGCGCCGTCGATCGGCGGCTGGATCGGCGACAAGGTGCTCGGCGCCCGCCGCACGATGATCATCGGCGCGTCCGTGCTGTGCGCCGGCTACCTGATGCTCGCGGTGCCGAACGATCACCTCGCGTACATGTACGCGTCGCTCGGCGTGATCGTCGTCGGCAACGGCCTGTTCAAGGCCAACGCAGCGAACCTCGTGCGCCGCATCTACGAAGGCGACGACGCGCGCATCGACAGCGCGTTCACGATCTACTACATGGCGGTCAACATCGGCTCGACGGTGTCGATGCTCGCGACGCCGTGGATCAAGGATCACTGGGGCTGGCACACCGCGTTCGCGGTCTGCTGCGGCGGCATGCTGCTCGCGATCCTCAATTTCATGCTGATGCACCGCACGCTCGCGCACGTCGGCTCGCAGCCGGACGACGAGCCGATCCGCTGGAAGCGCCTCGGCGCGGTCGCGGCCGGCGGCGTCGCGCTCGCGCTGATCACGCTGTACGTGCTGCAGCACAAGCAGCTCGCGGTCGCCAGCGTGTGGATGGCGGCATTCGCGATCCTCGCGATCTTCGCGTACATGATCGCGAAGTCGGAGCGCTCGGAGCGCGCCGGCCTGATCGCGGCGCTCGTGCTGATCGGCCAGGTGATCCTGTTCTTCATCTTCTACGTGCAGATGTCGACGTCGCTGACGCTGTTCGCGCTGCGCAACGTCGACCCGCGTTTCATGCTGTTCGGCACGACGCTGTTCACGTGGAGCGCCGCGCAGTTCCAGGCGCTGAACCCGATCTGGATCATGCTGCTGAGCCCGGTGCTCGTGTGGGTCTACAACGCCGTCGCGAAGGGCGGCCGCGACCTGCCGGTCGCCGCGAAGTACGCGCTCGGTTTCGGCGCGGTGGCAGCCGGCTACCTGGTGTTCACGATCAGCGGCCGCTACGCGGTCGACGGCCGTGTGTCGTCGTGGTTCATGGTGTGGGGTTACGGCCTGTACTCGCTCGGCGAACTGCTGGTGAGCGGCCTCGGCCTCGCGATGATCGCCCGCTACGTGCCGGCGCGCATGAGCGGCTTCATGATGGGTGCGTATTTCGTCGCGACGGGCGTGTCGCAGTATCTGGGCAGCGTCGTCGCAAACTTCGCGCAGATGCCGTCGCACGAACTGCCGGCCACCGAGTCGCTGCCGCTCTACCTGTCGCTGTTCGAGAAGCTCGGCTGGCTCGCCGCGATCGGCATGCTGCTCGCGCTGCTGCTGCTGCCGCTGATGAACCGCCTGTCGCGCCAGCATCAGCGCTGCACGGAAGAGCGCCGCGAAGAAGCGTTGCAGGCGCAAGCAGCGGCCGCCGCGCAGTAAGGACTATCCCTCGGCGTGCGGCGTGCACGCCACATTCTCCCGCCAGAAACGCGAACGCGTCCTACACTGGTTGCAGACAACGCATCCGCGTCGCGAGATGCGCACTGGCGGGAGAACACGATGAAAAGCAAGACAACGCGGCTTTTGAGAATCCTGTCGGACATCCGGCACGCGCAGCGCTGCACCGCGATGCGCGCCGCCCGGGCCGCGGCCGAAGCCGACGCGGTGCTCGCGGAGCGCGACGAGCCGGCGCAGGACGAACGCGACGACGCCGAATCCGACGACGCAACCGCCACGCCCCGCTCCCGTATCGGCTCACCTCACTGACACCGCGCGGCGCCTGCCGCGCCGCACACCAGCCTGCGCGCGCCTACGCCGCCGCGCCGCGCCATCGCGCGATCCACGTTCCCGAACCCGCCACCGCCATCATCAGCCCGACCGCGCACGCGTCGGCGACGAGGCCCACGCCGACGTGCCGCAGATCGGCGCTATGCACGACCGGGTGCAGCAGCGAATCGATCACGAGCGAGATCGCCGCGCCCGCGACGAAGCAGATCAGCCCGCGCTGGCCGACCGCCACGACGGGCTGCACGCCCTGCGCGATCCGCGCGATCCAGCCGAAGCGCACGCAATCGGCCATCAGCCACGCGATGGCCGCGAAGCTCACCACGCGCGGCAGCGCGAGATCGCGCTTGAGCACGCCTTCGGGCACCGGCAGCCCCGAGAACAGCTTGTAGCTCGCGCAGCCGAGCACGATCGCGCACGCGAGCCCGGTCGCCGCGGCGCCCCAGCGACCGAGTGCGACGTGCCGGTAGAACGGCTGGCAGCGTGCGAGCACGCCGGCGACGAACATCAGTTGCCACGCGAACGGGTTGAAGCTCCAGCGGAAGCCGTCGGTGTCCAGCAGTTCCGGGCCGAGCCAGCCCGCGGCGAGCCACGACGCGGCGCTGATCGCGACGAGCAGCCACGGATGGCGCCGCGCGAACGGCACCAGCACCGGCGACGCGAGCGCGAACAGCACGTACATCGGCAGCACCGACGCGAGATACGGCTGGCGCTGGAACGTCAACAGTTCGGCGAGACCCGTGAGCGGCGACGCGAGCATCACGCTGACGTCGTCGAGCGCGAGGTTCGGCGCGTCGATGCCGAAGTGATCGAGCACGGCCGACACGACGAGCATCAGCGTCGACGTCGCGAGAAACGCGCGGTAGATCTGCATCGCGCGCCGCACGAACCGCTGCTGCGCGGCGCGCGCGCCGTGTCGCTCGGCGATCGCGCCATACGCGCTCGCGGTCGCGAAGCCGCCGAGGAACACGAACACCTCGGCCGCATCGCACAGCGCGAACGCGTGCAGCGTCATGCGCGACAGCACGCTCGCGCCGATGTGATCGACGACGATCATCAACAGCACGAGCCCGCGAAAGAAGTCGACTTCGATCAGACGGCCGCTGCGCGACGGCTGCACCATGGCGGAACGCGGCGGGCTCAACGACATGAGCGCACCTGCACGACGGCGGTGCGGCACGCACCGGGGAAAGGATCGGGAGAGAGACGGCGAGCGCGATCAGCGGCGATACGCGTATGCCCGCATCGCGCCAACCCGGCTGGCCAGGCACGGAGATGACCGTTCATTGAAAAGCTGCATACGAAGGGAAGTCGGTCAGGCCAGTCTAGTAGCCGATCAGGGGAGACCCTAAGTAACAAAGTGCAACCGAATCTTCTGTTCGATTACAAGCGCGAGCGTTGCGCGGCGAAGCAGACAGCACCGCCAGATTCGCGTCAGCGCGTCGCCAGTTGGCGGTCAGGATCGAGGGATTCGGCGGGAGTGAGCGGAAGTCGGCAGCGCGACGCGCGGTATTCGACGCTCGGATGAAGCGCGCTGCGCGGCACGTTGCGCACGGCCGGCGCATCGCGACGAGGCGGTCATCCGCGCGCGGGCAAGCGCCGCATCAGCATCGCGCTGCGCCATGCGGTCAGCGCGACGGCGACCCAGATCGGCCCGTACGTCGCGAGCTGCGCGACGCTCAGCGTTTCGCCGAGCAGCAGCAGCGACACCACGACGAGCAGCACAGGCTCGACGTAGCCGAGAATCCCGAACAGCGCCATCGGCAGCATCCGGCTCGCCTTCAGGTAGCTCGCGAGCGCGAGCGTGCTGAGGATGCCGAGCCCCGGCAGCAGCGCGGCCCACAGCAGCGGCTGGCCGGCGACCTGCGTCGCGCTCGTCGCGACCATCGCGAACGCGATCGGGCACAGCAGCACGATCTCGACCGCGAAGGCAGCCAGCGAATCGGCGTTGATCCGCCGGCGCAGCACGAAATACGGCGGATAGCCGAGCGCGACGACCAGCGTCGGCCACGCGAACGCGCGCGTCGCCCACACCTCGTGCGCGACGCCGAGCGCCGCGCACGCGACCGCCGCCCATTGCAGCGGGTCGAGCCGTTCGTGATAGTAGAAGCGGCCGACGAGCACCATCGTCAGCGGCAGCAGGAAATAGCCGAGCGACACTTCGAGCATGCGGCCGTGCAGCGGCGCCCACAGGAACAGCCACAGCTGCACGCCGAGCAGCGCCGCGCTCGCCGGCAGCGCGATCAGCAGGCGCCAGTCGCGCGCGCTGCGCCGCGCCAGCTCGACGAGCGCCGGCCAGCGGCCGCGCAGCGCGATCAGCGCGAGCGCGCCCGGCGCGGTCCACACGATGCGCCACGCGAAGATGTCGAGCCCGGTGAGCGGCGCGAGCAGTTTCGCGTAAGCCGACATCAGCGCGAACAGCGTCGACGCCATCACCGACAGCGTGAGACCGCGCCCGGCTTCCGGATACCCCGTCATGATCGTTTTGTGCCTTTTTTACTGCTGCTGGAAGCGTTCGAAGCGCTTCTCGGTCCGGCGTTCCTCGAACGTCACCTCGGTCACGCGCGCGGCGGGCGGCCCGTGACGCAGCCACGCGAGCATCCGGTCGATCTGCGCGCCGGGGCCCTGGATCATCGCCTCGACGGTGCCGTCCTCCAGATTCGCGACCCAGCCGCGCAGCTTCAGCGCATGCGCCTCGCGCACCGTCGCATGACGAAAGCCGACGCCCTGCACGACGCCGCGCACCCGCACGTAGTAGGTCTCGATCCGTTCGTCCAGTTCATTGCGGCTCATCGCGTCGCCCTCCCGTTGCATTCAAGCCCGGCATTGTAGTCGCGTCGGCCGCTTCGCACACGCGCCGGCCGGGCGTCGCCGCGCACGCCGACCACGTACAATCTCGCCGATGCCCAACCGCCGCGCCGCCCGCGCGGCCCTGAAGGAAACGCATGACTGATACCTCCCGCGATCTCGTTCTCGTCACCGGCGCATCCGGTTTCGTCGGCTCGGCCGTCGCGCGCATCGCGCAGCAGAAAGGCTATGCGGTGCGCGTGCTCGTGCGCCCCACCAGCCCGCGCACGAACGTCGCGGATCTCGATGCCGAGATCGTCACCGGCGACATGCGCGACGAGGCGTCGATGCGCGCCGCGCTGCGCGGCGTGCGCTACCTGCTGCACGTCGCGGCCGACTACCGGCTGTGGGCACCCGACCCCGACGAGATCGAGCGCGCGAACCTCGAAGGCGCGGTCGCGACGATGCGCGCGGCCCGCGCCGAAGGCGTCGAGCGGATCGTCTACACGAGCAGCGTCGCGACGCTGAAGGTGACGAGCGCCGGCGATCCGTCCGACGAGAACCGGCCGCTCACGGCCGAGCAGGCGATCGGCGTCTACAAGCGCAGCAAGGTGCTCGCGGAGCGCGCGGTCGAACGGATGATCGCCGACGAAGGGCTGCCGGCCGTGATCGTCAATCCGTCGACGCCGATCGGCCCGCGCGACGTGAAGCCGACGCCGACCGGCCGCATCATCGTCGAGGCCGCGCTCGGCAAGATTCCTGCGTTCGTCGATACGGGGCTGAACCTCGTGCACGTCGACGACGTCGCGCACGGCCACTTCCTCGCGCTCGAGCGCGGCCGGATCGGCGAGCGCTACATCCTCGGCGGCGAGAACCTGCCGCTGCAGCAGATGCTCGCGGACATCGCGCAGATGACCGGCCGCAAGGCGCCGACGATCGCGCTGCCGCGCTGGCCGCTGTACCCGCTCGCGGTCGGCGCCGAAGCGGTCGCAAAGTTCACGAAGAAGGAGCCGTTCGTCACCGTCGACGGGCTGCGGATGTCGAAGAACAAGATGTATTTCACGTCCGCGAAGGCCGAGCGCGAACTCGGCTACCGTGCGCGCCCGTATCGCGAAGGGCTGCGCGATGCACTGGACTGGTTCGGCTCGGCGGGCTACCTCAAGTAACACAAAGCGGCGCCCCTCGCGCCGCTTTGCGCACTTTGTTACACGTCGCGCGCGGACCGGCATCGGCGCAGCGGTTAAAATCGCGGGTCTTACGCAGAGAAGACACGCATGAACCTGAACGATCAGATCGCTTCGCTCGCCACGGGCGTCGATCAGCTCCTCCACGATCACCACGCCGCGCAGCAGGCGGCACGCAGCGCGGAAGCGTTCGCGCGCGCCGCGGCAGCGGAAGCCCGGGCCGCGGCCGAGCGTCACGCGGCGGCGGAAGCCGAAGCGCAGGCCGCCGCGCAGCGCCACACGGCCGCGGCCGCCGATGCCGAAGCCGCGCAGCGGCGCCATGCCGACGCCACCGCCGCCGCCGAAGCGGCCGCCCAACGTCATACGGATGCCGCCACGCAAGCCGAAGCCGCGTCGCAACGCCATGCGGAAGCCACCGCGCTGACCGAAGCGCTCGCGCAACGTCACGCGGATGCCGAAGCCGCGTCGCAGCGCCACGCGGCGGCGATCGCCGAAGCCGAGGCCGCCGCGCAGCGTCATCACGCCGCCGCGACCGAAGCCGACGCGGCCGCGCAACGCCATGCCGCGGCAACCGCCGAAGCCGAAGCCGCCGCGAAGCGCCAT